>DAONZU010000013.1:7062-35911 GCA_035406965.1 Bacteroidales bacterium | reverse complement strand
TTTATACGTTAAATTTTTAATTTTGTTGTCCTAAAAAAGGGGACCATTATAGTTTTAAAAATAAATATGTTTAGAAACATTCTAAATTACGCCTTTAAATACACGGAATATACAAGTCTTTTTTAGGATTCACACACAAAACTGGAATTCCGGCAGAGTTTGTAATTATTGATGTTTCGGGAAAACCAAAAATTTTTGTAACTAAATTCTCCTTAGAAGAAATTAAAAGACAAATACAAAAAGCATCTATTTCATCAGCATAATCCACTGCTAGTTTTTCTATACTTTTATATTTTTTTGGCTGAGGTTTATGCTCGTATTTAAAAGAGTAATTATTAAAAAATGTATTAGTAAAATGAATATTTTTCTTTAAATTATCTTGTGGATTTTCATAATAAAACAAGTCTATTTCTAATTTTAGATTTAAAGCAAAATATGTAGTCCAACCAACTTTTTGTTTTGCTTCTTTTTTAAAGTTCATAGGCAAGACAAATCGTTTTTTACTGTCTGGTAGTGGCGAGTTTTTTTGAACAACAAAATATGGAATTCTTGCTTTTCTAATAATTTTTATAGCCGAAGAACCTGATAAAAATTGTGGGTCGTTCTTACCATGAGTTCCTAAAACAACAAAAAAAGCATCTATTCTTTCTGCATTTGAATTAATAATAGTACAAGTACAGCCTTCTTCAACAATATATTTACATTTTATGCCGTGAGTTGAACTTATATCTTCACAAAGTGCTGCCAAAGCCTCCTTTGCCTCATCATAAGTATCATCTTTGCTAAAATATATTAAAGAATTTTCGTTTATAACATGTATAATCTGCAAATTACGTTTAAATTTTCTAGCTAAAAAACTTGCCCACAAAACGCTTTTTTCGCCGACTTCAGTAAAATCTGTATAAACTAAAATATCTTGATTTTTTTTATCTTCCATATTTATTTTTTCAAATATATGCAAATTTATAATTTTATAAACTAATTTATTATTGATTTTGATTAAACTTTGTTTTTTAAATTAAAAAATTACAAAAATTAGATGTTAAATTACTGTTACGACAAGCCAAAGCTATGCAATAAAAGATTTATAGAACTTTATATTTTTTAGAATAAATACAAGTTTATAAATTAAAAAACCTATATTTGTGTTAAATTTTAATAATTATTTTTTGTAAAATTTTAATATTATGAGATTAGTTTGTTTATTTATTTCCCTGTTTTTGTATGTAGTTGCATTTTCTCAAACCAACTCTGGAAAGCTTATTATTTTACATTCCAATGATTTACACAGTAATTTAACAGGATTTTCACCCGAAAATGAATATACGCCTTGTTCCGTTAATGATGATGATACTCGTGCTGGTTTTTCACGAATTGCTGCTTTGATTGATACTGAGAAAAAAGCAAATCCCGATAATGTTTTAGTTCTTGATGCTGGCGACTTTTTAATGGGTACTTTTTTCCATGTTTTTGAAGTTAATGATGGTTTTCAGTTGCATTTAATGAAAAAAATGGGCTATGACGTTGTATCATTAGGAAATCATGAGTTTGACTTTGGTCCTGATGCTTTTGCAAAAATCGTTAATAAAAATTTAGAAAAAGGCGATATTCCTCAACTTATACTTACTAATGTTGAATTTTCAAAAAAATCGGAATTAGATGATAATCTTGAAAAATTATTTGAAAAAGGAATTATAAAACCTTACACAATTGTTGAAAAAGCTGACTTAAAAATTGGAATTTTTGGAATTATAGGAGATGATTCTAGCGAAGTAGCTCCAAATGCAAAACCTGTAAAATTTACAAATAGAATAAAAACCTCAAAAAAAATAGTAAAAACATTACGCAATCAAGAAAAAGTTGATGTTGTAATTTGTCTGTCGCATAGCGGACTTGCTAAAGATAAGGACGGAAATTGGACTGGCGAAGATGTTGAGTTAGCAAAAAAAGTAAAAGGAATAGATTTAATAGTTTCTGGACATACTCATACAGAAGTTCACGAGCCAATTATTGTAAATAATACTTATATTGTGCAAACTGGCGCTCAAGGTAAAAACTTAGGCAGATTTGAAATGAATGTTGAAAGTGGAAATGTAAAATCAGCAAGATATCAGCTTTTGAATGTTGATGATAAAATTTATGGTGATTGTAAAATTCATCAAGAAATTTCAAATCGAATTAAATTAATTGACGACTCTATTTTACGTCCACTAGGTCTAGGTTATTTTAGACCTTTGGCAGAAACCGACTATCAATTAGGTGGCGACAGAGATGAAGAATTAAGCGACAGTAATTTAGGTCCGCTAATTGCAGATGCAATTCATTATTATATAAATAATTTTTCAGGTCAAAAAACCGACATTTCATTAGTTGCTGCTGGTGTTATTCGTGATAAATTTCGTGTTGGCAAAAAAGGCGTTCAAACTGCTGTAGATGCTTTTAGAATTATGAGTTTAGGCGAAGGCGATGATGCAATGCCCGGATATCCGTTAGCTAAAGTTTTTTTAACTGCTAAAGAAATTAAAAACTTGTTCGAGGTTTTATTGCTAGCACCAAAAATGAGTCCTTCTTATCTCTGCTATTATAGCGGTGTGAAAATTTATTATAATAGCGAAAAAGGATTGTTGAAAAAAATCGTAAAAATTGAATTAGACGGTAAAGAAATTGATTTATCAAAGAAAAATAAAAACCTTTATGGTCTGGCAGCAAACTCATATATGTTAGAATTTGTTGGTAAAGTTCGCAGTATGACAATGGGTTTAGTGAAAATAATTCCTAAAAATGCACAAGGCGAAAAAATCACAAATAATAAAGATACTTGGATTGATTTTGACGAAAACAAACCTGGTATTCAAGAAGGTAAAGAATGGATTGCTCTTGTGAAATTTTTACAATCCTTCCCTGATACCGATAATAATAAAATTCCTAATTTTCCAGAAAAATATAAAACTGCGATTGTAAATACTATTGATGTTGCAACGAAATAAGATGCAGTTTTAAAAATTATTTTGGAATTTTTTAAATTGGATTTATTTGTATTTGACCGCCGATTGCTCTTAAAATTTTCATAATTGTTTCAAATCTAGGATTAGAACCGTCTGATAATGTTTTATACAAACTTGATCTGCTTAATCCTGTTTCTTTAGCAATTTTTGTCATGCCTATTGATTTTGCAACATGTCCAATTGCTACAATTACGTCTGAGTCATTACCTTCTGCTAAAACAGTATTAAGATATTCTGCAATCATCTCATTACTGTCCAAATAATCCGCTATATCAAATTTTGAGGTTTCCATTATATTTATTCTCTAAGTTTTTTTAATATATTTTTAGCTTTTTTTATGTCTCTCTGCTGAGTTGATTTTTCTCCACCAATAAGTAAAATAATAATTTTTCCATCTGATTCTTTAAAATATATTCTATATCCTTTAGCATAGTCAATTTTCAACTCCCTAATTCCATCACCAACATGTTTACAATCTCCAAAATGTTCATCTTCTTCAATCTTTTGAATGCGAAACAATATTTTGGCTTTTGCTTTTAAGTCTCTTAATTTTCTTAGCCACTTATCGAATTCAGATGTCTTATAAATTATATACATATATTTCTCCAAACGTCTCCATTCGGATACAAAATTACGGAATATTTTTATTTAAAACAAATATTTATTGTAAATTCGTACGAACTACAGATTTATGTTGCAACAAAATAGTGTCTTGCGGGTCGGCGTTCTTTATAAACTTTTAACTTTATAAACTTTCTACTGCATTTATTGTGTTGCCCTTGCGGGCAAAGCTTTTGATGGTCTATGTTGTCCTAATCGACATTTGTTCGTTTGTTCGAATTGATGTTGCAACGAAATAAGGACACTGTTTTAAAAATTATTTGTGGAATTTTCCCTATTTCAATTTTTCTACAAATTCTTTAAAATGCAGTATTCTATTTTTGTTCTCTTTATTGAAAAGCAAATGTTCAAAATCTTTAGATTTATTATGTAAATCAACTTTGTTTATAGTTTCTTCCAATTTTATTTTTAGTTCCATTAAATTATGAATGCCTTGTTTTTGAGCAAGATAATCATAATTTGGATTTGTTTGAAATAGCAAAAACATAACATCGTAAAAATCTCGTCCTTTTGCACGTGAAAGTAATGCAGATATTTTCATTGCACAAAGTACATCATCAGGTGGAACTGGAAACGACATAAAAAACCCGCACCCGCTAATCGGTGCCATTTGAGGGGTATATTCAAATTTTTGATTTTGACTTTCGATTTTAATCAAAAATCGTTCTTCCCTGTATGCCGACAAACCTAATTCAAACAATAACTCTGGAAAATAAAATCTTGAACGAAAAGCAGTTAATTTATCACTTTGCTTTTCTCTTGTTTCGGCTTTTATCCCAGAACGCTTTAAAAAAGTCAAAACCGATTGCGACATTTCAACAAATTCTTCTATAGAAAAATCTTTACAATCGAAATCTAAATCTTCAGAAAATCTATCAATTCCTTTTAACAAACGCAAATTTGTACCACCAATAAAAGCAATTTTTTTTACATATTTTGAGCTTGATAAAAAATTTAAAATCATCAGTTGAATATACTCCTTTAGAATATATTTATTGTGTGCAGGATTTTCTCTTATTTGTGGAGGAAAATAATTTTTTATTTGTTCAAAATTTAGCATAAATCATAAATTTTTAAAAGTGTATTAACTCTATTTCGTAATATTTTTGACTGAAATCTTTCTGTAAACTCATTAAGACGCTCTAAGTTTAAATCCTCTTGCATAAACTCTTCGTCAAAACGCAAGTCTCTGATTTCCTGCTCTGTAGTATATTGTGGATAAAGATATAGTAAATCTAAAATTGCTTTTTCGGGAGTAGCAAAAATCAAACTATGTTTATTTAAAAATATTTTTTGTTCACTACCGAACATTAATTCTGGCAAAATTTGTTGATAAGAAAACGAACCAAAAGCATTCTCAAAACTCATTTTTTTCAATGAACTTACTGCTGTTGTCTTTACTATTGCCTCGGGAATAATGCCATAAAATGCTAATGCAGAATGTAAACTTATATACGATGGACTATAAATTTTGTTCGATATAAAGTGCTGAATATTAGGAGTTTCTAAATATTCAGGAAAACTATACCAAGAATTACGTAGTTTTATAATATAATTCTGCTTAACCCAACGAGTGAGGTTAGTTTTCTCAAAGTTAGGTCGCCAAGCATATACTTGATTGATATTAAAACAAACCAAGCTATAAAATTGATTTCTTAATTGCCAAAAATCCATACCTGTTTTACTTCTAATTTTATGCAAAAATACATAAAAACAGAATTAAAAGCAAATTTTTTGAATATTTTTTAAAAATTATTTTTGGAATATAAATAAATTGGCATATTGTAGAAACAACGCATGCGTTGTTTCTACAATATGCCAATTGTTAATTTAATCCGTATTATTTTTCGATTTTGGCTAATGCTATCTCCATAATTTCCTTTTCAAGGGCTATGGCTTTTCTTTCAATTTCATTTCCTTCTGCAATTACTTTATCAACAAAGGATTTGTCTTTATAGCTAGGTGCATTTATTTTAACATTTAGGAATCCGCCTTGTACTCCTGTTCTTGCAGCAAGAGCTCCTACAGCAGCATCGCTTACCGAAGCTTCAAGTCCTGTTTTTGCCATTTCTAGCATAACTTCCATGCTATTGTAACAAACTTTCATAATTTTAAAAGGTACTTCAATTGCATATTTTGTAGCATCTTGAATTGCTTGTGAGCGTAGTGCTTTTTCCTCATCACTTCCTTTTGGCAAGCCGTAAGATTCAATAATTCCAGAATAAGCAACAGTATCTTCGTCAACAAGTTTTAGCAACTCGTCATGATATGCTTTTCCTTTATCTGCCCAATCGCTAAAGTTTTCCCATTGGTCGTCGTGGCGATATTTGTTAGCTGTAAGATTTGCTACCATTGTTCCCAAAGCAGCTCCCAAAGCTCCAATATAAGCAGATACTGAACCTCCACCTGGTGCTGGTGCTTCTGAGCCTGCAAGATGACAGAAATCAACTAAATTCATGTCAACAAGTTTTTTGTTATTGTCATCTTCGAGCATATACTCTATGATATTTTTCTTTGGGTCGAAAGGTTTTAGCTCGTCTAATCCTAAAGATTTTACAGCAATTTTAATAATTTCAGCATCTGAAATTCCTGTTGAACGTCCTTGTTTTTTCAAGAAATATTTTCCTGCATCTAAAATTGCTTTTAATGGCATAACACCAACTAGTTCAGAGCCTGTAACTCTTAAACCATTAGCTGTTGCTCTTTCACAAACAGTATCGAAAGCTACGTGCACAGGAGTAACGCTAATATCTGTAAGGTTCATAGAAATTTGAGCAATTCCATATTCTTCGATATACCAGCCAATAGCTTTTACTGATTTTAAAAGTCCTGGTTCGTAAACTTTATTTCCGTCTTTATCAAGCACTGGTTTTCCTGTAACTGGATGTCCTTCTCTTTTTACTCTTCCTTTTTCTCTAACGTCAAAAGCTACAGAGTTTGCTTTAAACACAGAAGTTGTGTTTAGGTTTATATTATATGCCACTAAGAAATTTCTTGCACCAACCGCAGTAGCACCTGTTCTCATTGTGTGAGCGTCCCAAACATTAGAACCAAAATCTGGTTTCCACTCTTGGCTAGTAATTTTTTTCGCCAAACCTTCGTATTCACCGCTACGGCAGTTAGCTAAATTTCTGCGTTTTTCTGTAAACGCAGCATTCTCGTAGCAATAAACAGGAATATTTAGTTCTTCGCCTATTCTTTTAGCAAGTTTTCGTGCTAGTTCAGCAGTTTCTTCCATGCTTATATTAGAAATAGGAATAAGTGGACAAACATCAGTTGCTCCAAAGCGTGGGTGGGCTCCTTTGTGTTTGCTCATATCAATAATTTGAGAAGCTTTTTTCACAGCTTGAAAAGCAGCCTCTAAAACTTCGTTTGGCGTACCTACAAAAGTTACAACAGTACGATTTGTTGCAGCACCTGGGTCAACATCTAAAAGTTTAACGCCGTCAATAGCAGTAATTACATCTGTAATTTGCTTTATAATTGACATATCACGACCTTCACTAAAATTTGGAACACATTCGATTATTTGTTTCATATTTATTAAAATTTTTAGGTTTTTACTATTTCTGCAAAAATAAAAAAAATAATGAGTTTTAGAAATTTTTTGTGGGAAGAAAAGAGGGAAGGTAATTTATAAAATTTATTTTGTGAATATTTAAACTTCAGTTTTTAACGTTGCTGTACTTTTGCTGAACAATCACCTTCAGTTAAAAGTTAAAAGCGGTGCACTGAATGTAGTCGAAGTGTTAAAAGTCGAAAGTGGCTGACGCGTCTATTGCTTCAATCAATTCTCCTTCGCTAAGTTTTATTTTGTTTGAAAAATCTTTAAAACTTTCAGATTTTTGAGGAATTGCAAGTCCAATTTTCTTTAACACTCCATCTGTGTCCTTTATACGATATGTTTCAAAAAAACTCTCATCTTGTTTTGGGAATATCAAAAAACCATTTTTTGAACGAAAACGATACATATACGTAATTGTTTTGTAGTAAATACTTGTCGCCCTTTCAGAATTTTCTGAATATGACTGTTGCCTATCAAGTGGAATATACTTTGCATCACCAACCGATATTGGTTCTTTTTTACTTATAAAATCAGGATAAATTGGTTGAAAATTTTCAAAAAGAAAATGCCTACCTTTACCTGTTTTATTTTCTGGATGAATAAAGTATTCTTTTAGAATAGTATTTAGATATTCTTCCCAAAGCCAAGCACCATCGAATAACAAACCATAAACTTTGTCTTTTTCTTTTCCAAAAGTAATTTTTTCGTGTCGTAAGATTTTTAGACAAATTTTTTGTAAAGGCAAATACTCGGTAAAATATGGATGTGGTACAGGTTTTAGATTTGCTGAAATAACTTTTTGACAAGAATTTTTATTATATGTTTCATTAGTAACAAACACAAACTTACTTACAATATCTCTTACTTCGCTATCACTTGTTAAAATTCCACTTCCAAATTGATGAGTTTTAATATGTTCTATTGTGTGGCGAATAAGTTGAGTAATATTATTGTTATAGCTATGTTCGCGTGTATTATAGGCTATTTTGCCCATAAATGGAATATTTTGAATTATATGCCTTTTTACGTCAATAGTTCCTTTTATATTAGCATCGTTATATTCCTCTCTTTTATAGGCTTTATACATTCCTTGCGAATAGGCTTTTTTAAGATAATAAGGAAAAAGATAAAGTAAAAAATCCCAAATATTTTCTTTGTTTGGTGTTTGGTCGAATTTTAGAATATTTATCGAAAAAACTTTCTGCAACATGTAATGCAAAAAATAATCGTTTTTGTCATCTTTAGCAAAACGAGACGAAATAGTAAGCTGAGTTGAATTACGACCAACAAAGCCCATGATATTGCCTGTTTTTATTTTTTCATCGATTATAGAAAAAACCATTGAGTTTTCATCAACACCTTTGTCTTTTTCAAATTTTTGTGGAAAAACGAGAAAATCAAGATTGTTTTCTTGCAAATACTCTAAACTATGATTTGCGATGTAATTCAAATCAGCAATGTTACATTCTGGATTTTGTTCTTTAAACTTTAAAATTGACTTCTCACTATTGTCTGGGATTCTCATTGCTCAGTTTCATCATTATCATTATCGTTTTGCTCACTACTTTTTGAAGTCGTCTTATCATTCTTATTCACACCATACACACTTTCCAAATCGTTTAGCAAGTTTTCACTATCAGGCATGCCTCGTAAGTATTCTTTTAAAAGAGGTCTCAATCTTAATTTCCAAACATCTTCCATTTTATCATCACTTATAGCATTTCCCTCTGAATCAAGAAAATAAGCTCCGCCAATATGATAAGAAGAATTAAGACCTTCAATTGATGCAATCTTGTTATTTAAACTTCTCATTTTTACTTTTATTTCTTCTGGCAAATTCATATTTTCAGCACTGTCTTCTGATGTTATCTCTTCCCATGTAAAACGCCTACGCATTGCAAAATCAAAGCTTTCAACGCTACGGTCAATGTCATTCATTGTACCTATGATATATACATTTTCGGGGACATAAAAACCACCTTTAAAAACATCTCCTTCATCTATAAGATTTGCATATTGAGTTTGCACGAGCCCTTTTTTGCCTCTATAACCTGGGTCTATTGAAAAGAAAAGTTCACCAAATATTTTTGAAATCTCACCTCTATTTATTTCATCAATTACAAAAACGTAGTTTTTATTTTGAGACGCTTCAACTTGTTGATAATTTTTTAAGTCACAATGTTTTTTCATGAATTCAACGACATCTTCCATTTCTTTTTGGAATAATCCTGAAGGTCTTGCCTTTTTGCCTTGATACGCATTATATACATTTTGTTTAGTTATTGTAAAAGTGTATCCTGACGGAGTATCTATTGATGAATATTTTAGAGAATCTTTTGTAGAAAGGCTATACTCCCACGAACCAATTTTAGTCAATTGTTTTTTAGCTAAATTATCTCTAACCAAATTTAATAGATTGTTCCACGAGTTTTCAAAATTATCAATTCTTCCCTCTAATGCTTTTTTGCAAAACTCTTTAAAAACTCCATCTTTTAATTCAAAACCAATATTTCCATTTTCATCGGGCTGAGTTGGACGTAAGCCTTCAACAAAGTCTGTATAGTCATAAGAAGGATGAAATTGTACAAAAGCAAATTGTTCACTTTTTGCTAATTCTCCATTTGGTTTCATCCCTATCATTTGCTTAGCAATCTCTTTTGCTAAATATGTTTTTCCTGTACCTGGCGCTCCGGTGAGGATAAGGTTTTTTGATTCCTTTAGTAATTTTATATATTTTTCCATATTTTCTGCATGTTTATATCGAACTATTGGTTCTTTATATTTATTAAAAAATGTTTTTAAATTATCATTTGGTAATTTGTTATCAAACAATCCTAATTCTTGACAACTAGATTCTAAGACAAAAACTCTATTTTTTTTATGTGCTTTTTCATAGATTTGTAACTTTTCAATTTCATCTTTATTCCAAACAGCCTTAATGTTAATTGGTTCATTGGGAATAATATTAGAAATCAAATAATTTCCAATACTTCTAAAATTGCTTGGATTGATATTAATATAAATTATTACATTGTCTTCATAAGTATCCCATTTTTCTATTTGCTTTTGAATATCTTTATTTTTAGATCCAAGTCCAGATTTTAAAAATCTTTTGTCGTTTATGAGGTTTTTGATATATGTATCAAATCCTCTGCCATTCTTATCCCCCGTAACACAATACTCAAGGTGTGCCACAAAATATTCTAATAGTGATTTAAACTTTTTATATTCATCCATTTTATTTTAATTGTAATTCGACACTCCTCAAAATTACATTTTATTTTCTACAAATCAAACTTTTTTGTCTAATTTTTACAATTATTTTGGGGTTATTTCATAAAGTGGATTTTGCTTATCTGACTTCAACATTTTTTCAACCTAATTTTTGCATATTGCTGATTTATAGGCAAATACGATTTTCTCGGGACACCTGCTTGGGTGTCCCAAACTTTAAGTTGTTAGTAATCAGGACATTACTCAAATTAGTTTAATTTTAATTTCGTAATTCCTGTTTTCTGCGATTTTATGTTTGCTTTTCTTTATAAACTTTGAACTGTGTTATTGTGTTGCCCTTGCGGGCAAGGCTTTTGAGGGTCTAAGCACCGCAGGCTGAGCCTACGGTTAATCACATGTTGTCCTACGGACAAACCTTTGATAGTCTGATACTTGCTACAATACCAATGATGCTCGCTCAAACACACATGATGCTAAGTGGTTGCAATTACACTCGGATTATAACCGAAGTCCGCAGGACGAGCTCAGCGAAGCTAAATCCGAGCGAGCGGAGAAATTTTTTGTGGGAAGAAAAAGGAAAAGGGGGGATTCAATTACCAAATAAAACATTATTATTTACAAAATTAAAGATCCTCTAATTTTCTTTTCTATTGTCTCAATACTAAAGAAGCTTTAAACTATTTCTTCTTTTTATTGTCAAGATATGCTTTAAATCCATAACCTCCACCAAAACCGCCTAAAATATATAATCCTTTTTCTATTATTGCTAGAAGTAATGATTTGTCTTTGTCTGCAAGATAAAAAATAAGAAAAGAAATAAATATGACAATCAAAATAAAGTACACTAAACTATATCTCTTTGTAGATTGTGCATCTTTATAAGAATTGTCTTCCTCTTTTTGAGCAATGTCCAATAATTTATCTATATGTTTCTCATTTATTTTTGATAACACAGGATCTTGAACATGCATGGCTCCAGAAAATTCTTGCATTTGCATCAAAATGCTCTCTATTTCAGGTGATGAGTTTTTTACTACTTTTGCCTCCTGAATTTTTTGTTTTTCAGTTTCTTCTTGTTTCGAAACATTTTCTTCTTTGTCTTTAGTCATGTTGTTACAATTTTTCAAAGAAAAGCGTTATTTTATCATTTAATGATTTAGACACCCTAATTTCCACCTCATTTTTAACAAAACTTGAAAAAGCCCAACTTAACAACTCTGAAAACTGTTTTTCAGAAATAATATTATCTTTTTTTAATTTAGATAAATAATTTACAAACTCTTTCAACGATTGTTTATTAGTTACAGATGTTCTTGATGATTTTTTTAAATTTGATTTTACCAAATTAACAAATTCATCTTCCCTTTTTTGTTTAACAAGTTCCATAAGTTATCATGTTTCATAATGTGTTCTGTGTTTAGAACTATTTTAATGCAAAGTTAATCATAAAAATTATAAAAACAAAAAAATATTAATGTTGATTTCTTTAAAACCCTAACTACATGCGATTAATCTCCCCCCTAATACTTAATATTCTTCCTGTCAACGTAGTCTTTCCAATTTTTGATTTTTGAGTCGGAAGTGATTTTTTCTTTTTGGTAGTAATGGCACATTGCAGCTGCTAAACCGTCTGTAGCATCAAGTTCTTTTGGGAGTTCTTCAAGTTTTAAAAGTTTTTGCAACATTCCCGCAACTTGCTCTTTTGAAGCTGCTCCACTGCCTGTAATTGCTAACTTAATTTTTCGCGGTGCATATTCATAAATTGGTATTGTTCGAGTAAGTGCCGCTGAAATTGCCGCTCCTTGTGCTCTGCCAAGTTTTAGCATAGACTGCACATTCTTTCCCTGAAAAGGCGATTCTATTGCAAGTTCATCGGGCTTAAAACCATCAATTAGTTGAATTGTTCTTTCGTAAATATGCTTTAATTTATTGAAATGCCCATCGAGTTTTCGCATGTCAACAACGCCAAAACCAACACATTCAATAGTTTTTCCTTTTTCATGAATAACTCCGTAACCCATAATGTTGGTTCCTGGGTCAATTCCTAAAATTACTCTATCTTTTTCTACCTTTTCCATTTATTTGCTCTCGCTCAAACGCCGTAAATTTTTTCTTGCCTCTACAGTAAAAATACTGCCAGGATAGTCTTTTATTAGTTTTAAATAAGCCTCTTGAGCTGTATCGAAATGTCTAAGTTTTTCTTGACAAACTGCATATTTAAAAAGTGCATTGTCGCCCAAAATATCATAGTAATATGTTGTGGCAACTTGATTGTAATAAGATGATGCTTTTTCGTAATTGCCAATAGCTTGGTAAATTTCTCCTTTTCTATACAACACATCATCAATAAGCCCATGATTTGGATAAAGCTCAACAATAGAGTCCAAGCCTGCAAAAGCTCTTTCGTATTGCTTTGAGAAAATGTAAAAATCGGCTCTGGCAAAAATTTGCATTGTGGTTTCTGTAGTGTCCAAATTATAATTGTCGGAAATAAACATGCTCAATTCCATAGCATCATTAGCAATAAGTTTAGAAGTGCTGGCTTTCAACACATCTAACTGTGCTTGTGCCCATTTAAACTGTCCTGTATAATATGCAAGTTTTGCCTTTCTAAATCTTGCTTCATGCCCTATTGGACGCTCAGTGGCAGCTTTTTCAACTTCTGCATAAGTTAATATAGCTTCCCAAGTATTTTCACTTAAAAAATAAATATCTGCAAGCAAAAGTTTTAATGTTAATGTTTGCTCTGTAATAAATCTATTGTCTTCTATGCTTTTTACAGCCAAATTGATTGCACTATCATAATTATTCAAATAAAAAGCATCTAAATTTATTATTGCATAAATTATTTTATAAGTTTCTTTACGTGGAAGGACTTTCAAGGATTCTTCGAGCTTGTTTCTTAATTGAGTTAGCTCGTCTTTGCTTGGCTTTTCTTGATTTAAAGTTTTAACATAAAGCACATTCAAACTTTCGACATAAGCAGAACTATAATATGCGTTGTCTGTGCCTTTATTCATAATATAATTAAAAGCCTCGAGAGCTAAATCGTATTCTAAATTTTCAAATAAAATTATTCCATAATTTAAAATATCGCTTTCAGATTTTTTATTTCTTTTATCTATTGCAAAAAGTTGATTGAGAGCAAGTCTAAATCGCCCTGTTTGAGTGTATTGCCAAATTATTAATTGTGAATAAACCTCAACTTGCGGTTTTTTCTGTATTCTGTCCATTACGCTTGTCTCAACAATATCGTCAATGCTTTGGTCAATATCATTTGTCATAACATATTGTAAGCGCGATTGAATTACATTCAAATTTTGAGGATATTCTTCCAAATAATCAAGATAATAACTCATCATTTTAGGATAATCTCTCTGCACATAAAATAAATTTCCCAACTCCATAGTGTAATCGTAATTTGTGTTTTTCACTCCTTCTAAATACACTTTCTCGGCATATTCATATTGACGATAACCCATAAAAACAGCGGCTGCTGCATTTATATTATTTCTATTTAACTTTACAATTTCTACAACTTTATCAAACTCGGCAGTTGCATCTTTAAAACGGTTGGTTTGCTGATAAACCATTCCTAAATCAATCATTAAATAAAAATCATTTGCATTTTTTTTAATTTCTTTTTTAAGAAATTTTTCTGCTGTATCAAATTCTTTAAGTTCGGAAAGACATCTTAGGTAATAGTCTCTATTGTTTTTGTAGCCGTTTTGCCTATATAGTTTTTCGTATAAAGTTGCTGCTTTTTCAAATTCTTTGTTTTGATAATATCTAAAAGCTAACTGAGCATCAGTATTTTGCGAAAAGGCACAAAACTGGCTAAAAACTGTAAAAACAATTAGAAAAATAAAATATTTATATAGTTTAAAATTCACTTTTAAATTTTATTTTGTAATAATATCAAAACCTGTAAAATGTCTTAACACTTCTGGCACAACTATTCCTTTTTCTGTTTGATTATTTTCTAATAATGCTGCCATAATTCTTGGCAATGCCAATGCCGAACCATTTAAACTATGTGCCAAGCGTGTTTTTTTCTCGTTTTCTGGTCTATATCTTAGTTTAAGTCTATTGGCTTGAAAATCTTCGAAATTAGAAACCGAACTTACTTCTAACCATCTTTCTTGAGCAGCAGAAAACACTTCAAAATCGAAAGTTAAAGCCGAAGTAAAACTAATATCTCCACCACAAAGTTTTAAAATACGATATGGTAAATTTAGTTTTATCAATAAAGATTCTATATGATTTTTCATTTCTTCTAAAACAGCATAAGAATTTTCTGGCTTAGCTATTTGCACAATTTCTACTTTATCGAATTGATGTAAGCGATTTAATCCTCTTACATGAGCTCCCCAAGAACCTGCCTCGCGTCTAAAACAAGCTGAATAAGCAACATTTTTTATAGGAAAATCTTTTTCTTCTAAAATCACATTTCTATAAATGTTGGTAACAGGCACTTCAGCTGTTGGAATTAAGTAAAAATTATCCAAAGTAATATGATACATTTGTCCTTCTTTGTCGGGAAGTTGACCTGTACCAAAACCAGAATCTTCGTTTACTAATAGCGGTGGTTGAATTTCGGTATATCCTGCTTTTTCGGCTTGGTCTAAGAAGAAATTTATTAAAGCTCTTTGAAGTTTTGCTCCTTTGCCTTTGTAAACAGGGAAACCAGCACCTGTTATTTTTGTGCCAAGCTCAAAATCAATAATATCATATTCTTTTATTAAATCCCAATGAGGTTTTTTAACAGTTAAGTCAGGCATTTTTCCGCCTTCTTTAACTATTATATTATCTTCTGCTGTCTTTCCTGCAGGGACAGACTCGTGAGGGATATTTGGCAACAAAACGATAATGGAATCCATTTCTTTTTCGACAGAGCTGAGCAAGTCTTCGAATTTTTGTAATTCTTCTTTAATGCCTACAGTCTTTCCCTTTGCTTGCTCTGCTTCGTCTTTTTTCTTTTGAGCGTATAAAATTCCAATTTCTTTAGAAATATCATTTAATTGAGATTGAAGATTATCTTTATTAAATTGATAATCTTTTCTTTTATCGTCGAGTTCAATTATTTTTTCAATTAATTCTTCTGCCTCAAAGTTTTTCACTCTAAGTTGTTTGATAACTCTGTCTTTTTCTTCTCTAATTAATCTTAATGTCAACATAGATATAAATTTTCTGCGAAGTTAGAAAAATAATTGATAATTGATAATTGAATAATTGATAATTAATCAGTTAAAAGTTTGTAAAGTTAAAAGTGGGATTTTTAAAAAATTAATTTAAAAACCTTTAATAATGACTGCGAGTTCAACTTTTCTTTCTTCATAAACTTTTGCTTTCAGCGAGCTCGTAAACTCGATTGAAACTTGAGAAACTTTTAATTGTTTTTATTGTGTTGCCCTTGCGGGCAAAGCCTTTGAGAGGACATCATGCCGTAGGCTTCACCTACGGTTAATCACATGTTGTCCTACGGACAAACCACACACACCTACCTGCTCGCTCGGATTAGGCTGTTTAAGAACAAGTTTTAAACCAACATTCAAGGTGTTTCAGAAGTGTTAAAATGCAAGGCTCTGAAATTGAGGACTAAGGAGCGTACAGAAGTACGTGACTGAGTCCGAATATTGAAAGCAACGAAGCAGTTTGACACTTATGAGACACCACCAGCGGAGAAATAAAAAAAACAGAGAACCTATTTAAAAATTCTCTGTTTTGCTTTATACTTACTTAAAAACTTAAAATTCTTTCAACTTTTAACTTTTAACTTTTAACTACATTTAGAGTGCCCACATTCTGTGCAAATTACGCAGCCGTCTTGGTAAACTTGTGTATCTTCTTGTTGACAGCCTTCGCAAATATCTCCTTTTTTAGAAGCTTTAGTTCCATTAGGGATATATTTTCGTAAAGCTCTTTCAACACCACGTTTCCAAGTGTTAATGCTGTCGTTATCAAATTCTAATGAAGATACTAATTCTACAGCTTTATCTATAGCCATTCCGTGTCGTAATACTCCTGAGATTAGTTTTGCATAGTTCCAGAAAGTTTTATCAAATTGATGCGATAATCCTTGGAAAGTTGTAGCATAGCCATATCTGTTTGTGTATTGGAAGTCGTATCTACTATTTCCTTCTGCATCTCTTTCTTTAATTATTCTACCATTTTCTATTGTTTTAGGAATATTTAAAGTGTCTTCTTCGACTCTACCTGTAAAGATTTCGTATGGCATTCCATTTAATAATCCAACAAAAGCTATCCATTCTTCGTCGTCGTTTCTAAATCTAACTATATCTGCATCTAGAACTTTTGGACGTTTAAGTTCGAGCATTTGTTTTGCTTGTTGATTATTTTTATCGTCAGAAATTAACACGCCTGCTCTAGAACCTTCTCTATAAACTGTAATTCCTTTACATCCACATTTCCAAGCTTCGAAATAACATTCTTCAACTATTTCTTCCGAAACATTTTCTGGCATATTTATAGTTACGCTAATGCTATGGTCAACCCATTTTTGAATTGCTCCTTGCATTCTAACTTTGTTTAAATAGTCAACGTCTGCTGCTGTAGCTTTGTAATATGGTGATTTTTTTACAAGTTCTTCGACTTGGTCATTAGACATATTTTTAACTTCTTCAACATCATATTTATTAATTTGAAGCCATGTTAAAAATTTATGATGGAAAACTTTGTATTCTTCCCATTTATCGCCTTGTTCGTCAACGAAATCGACTCTTACTTCTGGGTCGTTTGGATTAACTTTTCTTCGTCTAGTGTAAAATGGTCTAAACACAGGTTCTATTCCCGATGTTGTTTGTGTCATTAGGCTTGTAGTTCCTGTAGGAGCAATTGTTAAAAGAGAAATATTTCTTCTTCCATAATTTTCCATTTCTCTTACCATTTCTGGGTCTGCTTGTCTTAGTCTTTCGATAAATGGATTATTTTTTTCTCTTTGGCTATCGTAAATCATAAATGGCATTCTTTCTTTAGCCATATTTACGGAAGATCTATATGCTTCTATTGCAAGAATTTTGTGAACTTCTGTTGCAAAGTCGTTTGCTGTATCAGTTCCATAAGTTAGTCCTAATGCTGCCAACATATCGCCTTCGGCAGTAATGCCTACTCCTGTTCTTCTTCCTTCTTCGGCTTTGCGTCTAATATTTTCCCAAAGTTTTCTTTCAACTCTTTTTACTTCTATATCTTCAGGGTCGGAATTGATTTTTGCTAGAATTTGGTCTATTTTTTCTAATTCTAAATCAATAATATCGTCCATCATTTTTTGAGCATAGCCAACGTGTTTTTTAAACTTGTCGAAATTAAACTTAGCTTCTTTTGTAAATGGGTTATCCACATAAGAATATAAATTTATTGCTAGCAAACGACAAGAATCGTATGGGCAAAGCGGAATTTCTCCACAAGGATTTGTAGAAACAGTTTTATATCCTAAATCTGCATAACAATCTGCTACTGACTCGCGTATTATAGTGTCCCAGAACAAAATTCCTGGTTCAGCAGATTTCCATGCATTATGAATAATTTTTTTCCAAATTTTTTGTGGGTCAACTTCCTTAATATATTTAGGTGCTCTATCATCTATTGGGAATTGTTGAATAAACTTATCTTTATTAATAAGTGCATTCATAAACTCATCAGTAAGTTTTACAGAAACATTTGCTCCAGTAACTTTACCTTGAGTTAATTTTACGTCAATAAAATCTTCGCTATCTGGGTGTTTTACCGAAACCGAAAGCATTAACGCTCCTCTTCTTCCGTCTTGAGCAACTTCGCGAGTAGTGTTAGAATATCTTTCCATAAAAGGCACAATTCCAGTAGAAGTTAGGGCTGAATTTTTTACTGGCGAGCCTTTTGGTCTTAAATGTGAAAGGTCGTGTCCAACGCCTCCACGTCTTTTCATTAGCTGAACTTGTTCTTGGTCGATTTTTAAAATTCCACCGTAAGAGTCTGTTGGCTTGTCGTGTCCAATTACAAAACAATTTGATAAAGAAACAATTTGCAGATTGTTACCAATACCCGACATTGGACCACCTTGAGGAACTATATATTTAAAATCTTTCAATAATTCATAAATAGTTTCTTCCGAAAGAGGATTATCGTATTTCGTTTCTATTCGATATATTTCTTTAGCCAAACGTCTGTGCATATCGTCTGGTGTAAGTTCGTATAAATTTCCATCTGAATCTTTTAGTGCGTATTTGTTAATCCACACTCTTGCAGCAAGGTCATCGCCCTTAAAATACTCTTGACTAGCTAAAAAAGCTTCAGAATCGCTAAAAATCTTTCTCTTTACTTCTTCCTTAAAATCCTGTGTCATTTGTTTATTTTCCAAGTTCATTTTTTATTATACTTTTTAATATCTGATTTTTAAAAAAACAAATCCCAAAATATTTGGGAAATTTGCAAGCACTAAAATATACAGTTTCAAGAAAAAAACAAAACAGAGTTTATTAACAATTGTTGGGGAATAATTTAAAAACTTCTTAAAAACTCATAAATCAAGCACTTAAATATTTGCAAGAATTTTTGAGAAAAAATTAATTAACTATTCAAAAGCCTTAACAAATAAGTAATACATCAATTTAAAATTTATTTTTTAACAATCCATTGTTTAATTATAAAACTAAGTTTGTCTTTTTGTGGCATTTATTTGTTAATCAAATTATTATAGGTTTTTAATTAAAATTTTTAAAAAAAGATATTCACATTTTAAAAGTAAAAAAACATTTAACAACACATCAAATATTTTTCATAGATAAAGCAAATTATCAAATATTTTATGCGTAGAACCAAAAGAATTGTTTATGTACGAATTTGCATTAATTTCACACTTTTCAACCATGTTTACATCACTAATTAACACATTCATTATATTTCTATATTCTTTAGAGTTATTTATGCTGAAAGCAACTTCATTTTTTATTAATTGTACAGCTTCGTTAAACTTTTTGTAATTTGGTCCAAAAACTACTGGAATTTCATAAACCACAGCTTCTAAAATATTATGAATTCCTTTTCCAAAACCTCCGCCAATATATGCAACATTTGCATAGCGATATAATTTCGACAAAATTCCAATAGAATCAATTATAATTAATCGTGTGTCGGGATTTAGGGTTTCTATCTTAGATAATCTTTGACTTTTAATTCTAAATCTTTTTTCTACATTTTTTATATTCTGTTCAGAAATTTGGTGAGGTGCAATAATAAAAACATAATCTTCAGGCGAAGATTTTATAAAGTTTGCAATAATTTTTTCGTCTGCAGCCCAAGTGCTTCCATAAACAAAACATTTTTTTCCTTCGCAAAATTTTTCAAGAATTGGATTTTCATATTTTTCATTAGCTATAGCAACAACTCTATCAATTCTTGTATCTCCGCAAACTAAAGTGTTTTTGAAATTGAATTTATGTAATAATTTTTCTGTTTCTTCTGTTTGCACAAATATTTTACTAAAAAAGCCCAAGGCTTTGCGATAAGTTTTTCCATAAGACTTAAAAAACACTTGATTTGGGCGAAAAATAGCAGCAATTAAATAAGTTGGAATTTTGCTTTTATTTAATCTTTCTAAGAAATAATACCATATTTCATATTTTACAAAGATTGCAACTGCAGGGTTTACGGTTTCGATAAATTCTTTTGCGTTTTTTCGTGAATCGAAAGGCAAATAGCAAACTATATCTGCAAATTGATAATTTTTTCGAGGTTCGTAACCACTTGGACTAAAAAAACTTAAAATAATTTTATATTCTGGTTTTTCAGTTTTTATTTTTTCAATTAGTGGTCTGCCTTGTTCAAATTCACCTAAAGACGCACAGTGAAACCATATATATTTTGAGTTTTTATCAATTTTAGATTTAATTTCTTGAATTTGATTTTTTCTGCCTTCAATCATTAATTTTGCTTTTTTATTAAAGATTGAAGCAATTTTTATCGCGAAAAAATATGTTTGAGTAATTATTTTATAAGCAAAAAGCATATTTAATAAAAGTAATATTTTTCTGGTGATTTTGTATAAATTGGAATTATCCATCCAAATCTAATACCACTTAAAAAATCTTTTCGTTTTGTATCATCATATCTCATAAGATTAAAGTCATAATCTCTTCGGCTCATTGTAAAAGCTTGATAAAACTCAAATCCTATATAAAAATTAATTAGTCGTTTATTATCCAAATGTTGATAACCTATAAATTCTTTTACTGCAAGTCCATTGCTTAGTCTGTCGTATCCTTTTTTATAATCGCCTAAAATTGGCGGTGCGTTATTGTCTTTATTTTCGATATGAATATGATGTTGCAAAAGTCCTGCTCCAAGGCTTACTAAAATTCCAGAATTTTTATTTGGTCCAAAAACAGGAAAAACTTTACTTACATTAGCTCCTGCGTACATTCCTCTTTCTGACAAAGTGAAGGTTGCATATTCTCCATATTGATTAATAATGTATCCTGTTTCTGTTGCAATATTAGAAAAAATAGTAGTGTCTTTTACTTTTCCGCCAAAGATATAAGCAAATTCTAATCCAAATCCCCAATTAGAAGCTAGTTTATAGTCTAAATTTCCACCAATCATAGAAGACATTCCAAAACGTTGAGCCATATCGCCACCCGGAAGATGAGCAGAATAATTAATGGAAAATTTTAACATATTTATACTAGAATCGCTAATTTGAGCGTTTATAGTAAAAACAGAAAAAAATGTAATAAAAACCAAAAAAATCTTTGTTTTCATTTTGCAAAATTATAAAAACTTAACATATCTTAAAACTAAAAATTATAGTGAATATTGTAAAATATTAAGATTTTAATTTTGACTCTGTTGTTCAAATACCTAATTGCTATACTAATTCTGATAAAATCAAATTTATTTTTCTTATTAAACACAAAAATAAAAACCGCAATTTTTTACATAATTTACAAAGTTTTCAGATGATTCTATTAAAATAAGTGGCGATTTTATTTTTTTCCCATTTTTTAGTATAACATAAACTTTTTTTTTGTAACTTTGAAGTCTAAATAATTCTATTTCTGATGAGAGTTTTTACTTTGTGCATATTTTCTATATTTTTTAGTTGTATTACTTTATTTGGACAGCAACAAACTGAACTTCAAAAAGCAAGGACTATTTTAAACGACAGAGCTGAAGTTTTTATTAAATTTTCTGCCACTCCACAGGAATTACAACATTTTTCAAGAATTTTATCTATTGATAATTATGATGGAGAAAATATTTTTGCTTACGCCAATGCCAAAGAGTTTGAAAATTTCTTAAAAACTAATAGAAATTTTGAACTTGTTAAAGATTATTATAATCGCTCAAGGGCTTTGACTATGGCAACAAGCATTGAAGAAATGCAAAATTGGGACAGATATCCAACTTATGAGGTGTATGTTGAAATGATGCAAAAATTTGCACAAGATTATCCTAATATTTGCAAGCTAGACACCATTGGTTTTTCTACTGAAGGACGTTTGCTTTTAGCTGTTAAAATTTCTGACAATGTAAATATTGACGAAGCTGAACCAGAATTTTTATATACAGGTCAAATGCATGGAGATGAGCTTATTGGTGGAGCTGTTTTATTGAGATTAATAGACTATTTATTAGAAAATTATGGTTCTATTTCAGAAATTACCGATTTAATTAATTCTGTTCAAATTTATATAAATCCGCTTGCAAATCCTGATGGCACTTATAGGTCAGACAATAGCACAGTGAGCAATTCGATTAGATATAATGCTCAAAGCATTGATTTAAACAGAAATTACAAAGACTTTGACGCTGGCAACCATCCTGATGGCAATGAATATGGTACAGAAACTGTTGCTTTTATGGAATATGCTGAAAATCACAAGTTTGTAATGTCAGCAAATACTCATAGCGGAGCAGAACTTGTAAATTATCCTTTCGATACTCATTCAGAATTGCCTGCAGATAATTTATGGTGGGATTTTGTTTCTACAGAATATGCAACTAATGCTCAAGAAAACTCGGCTTCGGGATATTTTACTGACCAAAACAACGGAGTTACAAATGGTTACGCTTGGTACACTATTACTGGAAGTCGTCAAGATTATATGAATTATTATCATAATTGTCGAGAAGTAACTTTGGAATTAAGTACTAAAAAACTTTTAGATGCAGAAGACTTACCTGCTCATTGGGAATACAATAAAAAAGCTTTGTTAGATTATTTAAAACAAGTTACTTATGGTTTGCGAGGCATAGTTACAGATTCTATAACTCATGAACCACTGCAAGCAAAAGTGTGGATAGAAAATTTTGACAAATTAAATTCTCATGTGTTTTCTTTCCCTCAACACGGCGATTATTACCGTTTGTTAAAACAAGGAAATTATCTTGTTAGTTTTTCTGCAGAAGGCTATAAAACAAAAACTTTTGAAGTCGAAATTAATGATTACCAACAAACTCTGCTTGATGTTCAGCTTGTTAATTTGGAAAACACATCTCCTTTGGCAAATTTTACTTCAAGTCAACAAATTTTTGAATGTTCGCCAAATGTACAGTTTATAAATTTATCCGAAGCCTCATCAGATTCCGAATTTTTGTGGGATTTTGGCGATGGAAAAACTAGTACGGAATTTGAACCAGAGCATTTTTATTCTCAAAACGGAACTTATACAGTAAAACTTATTGCTCAGAACTCTTTTGGAGAAAATTTTATTATTAAAGAAGATTTTATTGAAATTAATTTAAACGAAATTCCTGAGCTTCCAAGTTTTGTAATTTGCGAAAATTCTGGTAATCTTGATATAAACCTTGATTTAGATGAAAATACTTTATGGTTTGAAAATTTAAACGATACAATTCCATTTAATGAAGGAAATTCTTACACAACACCTGAGCTACACGAAAACACAACATATTTTATTGAAACAATATTTGTCGGTGGCAACTTTAATGGTGGAAAATTAAATCGCGAAAGCGGAGGAGCTTATGTGTCTGACGCATCTAATAATTATTTAATTTTCGATTGTTATCAAAATTGCAATTTGCACTCTGTAAAAGTATATGCCGATGGAGATGGAAATAGAACAATTTACTTAAAAAATTCAACAGGCGAAATTCTTGAATCAAAAGAGATATTCATTGAAAATGGAGAACAAACCATTGTTTTAGATTTTAATTTAATGCAAGGCGAAAACTTTAGATTAGGATGCGAGGCAACTGCTAATTTATACAGAGATTTCAGTGGAGTGTTTTCAAATTTTGATTATCCATTCAATATTGGCAATGCAATTTCTATTAAACAAAGTAGCAATGTTTGGTGGTATGATGAGAAAAAATATTATCCATATTTTTATGATTGGAATATAAGCTTGCCTGATTGTTATTCTGCAAAAACTCCATTAAATATTTATGTAAATGAAGAGACTATTACTGATTTTGATTTTACCATTAATAATAATATCGTTTCTTTTACAAACAATTCTATTGCAGCAGATTCTTACATCTGGGATTTTGGCGACAATTCAACAAGTACAGAAATAAACCCAACTCACACTTATCAAAGTGATGGAGAATACACTGTTACATTAACAGCTTCAAGCGAATGTGGCGAAGACATTATTTCTTATCAAGTTGTTATTGTTGCTGGAATAGAAAATCATTTTACAGATAATATAGAAATTTATCCTAACCCAAGTTCAAACTTTGTAAACATTAAATCAAGCCAAACAATTTCTAAAATTCAAATTTTAAGTGTTGAAGGTAAAATTATTAAAACTTATGAAAATATTAATTCAACTAAAACTTTGATTGATATTAAAAATTTAAACAACTCATATTATTTCATTAATATTCATATCGAAAACAATATTATTACAAAACCTATTATAAAACTTTAAATTTTACTTATCATGAAAAAATTTATTTTTACATTATTCGCTTTTTTATACTGCTTATGGATTTTCGCACAAACTTCAAGTCCAGAACTTGACTATGCTCATAACAAACTAAATGAACGCGGAGAATTTTATTTTAAATTTAAGTGCAATGACATAGAACTTGTTAATGAATTATCTTCGAAATTATCAATAGATAATTTTAAAAACGGTTTTGTTTATGCTTATGCAAATCAAACAGAATTTGAAACTTTTTTAACTTACAATTTAAGTTTTGAGCCTGTTTATGATTATTACGAAACACCCAAAGCCTTAACAATGGCTACCACAGTTGCACAAATGGCAAATTGGGACAGGTATCCAACTCATGCGGTTTTTTCGCAAATGATGCAAAATTTCGTAACTAACTATCCTAATTTATGTGTTTTAGAAAATTTTGGAACATCAATTAATGGTTATCCTTTAGTAACTTTAATAATTTCAAATAATGTAAACACACCAAGTGACAAACCTGAGTTTTGGTGGTCGAGTACCATGCACGGTGATGAATTAACTGGCTATGTTTTATTGCTTCGTTTTGCAGATTATCTTTTATCAAATTACGGTACAGACGAGAGAGTTACCAATATGTTAAACAATATAAAAATTCACATAACTCCTTTAGCAAATCCTGATGGAACTTTTTATAATTCAAGCAATGGAACTTCGGTGTCTTATTCGAGAAGAGCTAACGCTAATAATGTTGACTTAAATAGAAATTTTCCTCGTGTAGATGGAGGAACTAATAATCCTATTCAAAACGAAACACAATTAACAATGGATTATGCCAATAATCACAATATTGTTATGGCAGCAAATATTCACGGTGGTACTGAATGCATGAATTACCCTTGGGACTCTTGGACAAGCTCCCAAAATCCACATGCAGACCAAAACTGGTATTATTATATAAGTACTGTTTATGTTAACGAGGTTAGAGCTGTTTCGCCTTCAAGTTATTTTGATGGACCCGAATCATATAATACTACTGGAATTACTCATGGTGGAGATTGGTATGTTATTACTGGTTCTCGTCAAGATTATTTTAATTATTTTAAACATATTAAAGAACTTACTGTAGAAATTTCTGATAACAAACAACTTGATGTTGAATATTTAAATGCCTATTGGAATTACAATAAAAATGCTTTTCTTTCATTTACAGAACAAGTACTTTATGGTTTTAGAGGAATTGTTACCGATGCTTGTACTGGAAATGCATTAGATGGTGTTAAAGTTGAAATTGCTGGGCATGACACTTATAATTCATTTGTTTATTCTTTTGCTCCTATTGGAAATTATCATCGTCCAATTTACGAAGGAGATTATGAAGTAACTTTTTCTAAAACAGGATATGTAAGTAAAACTTTGCCGGTAAGTGTTCTAAACAATCAATCAACAAGATTAGATGTGCAATTAGTTCCAGTCAATGTAGCAGTTCCTGATTTTTCAACTGCTAATACAACTATTGGAATTGGTTCAGCAATTAGTTTTCAAGATTTAACATCTGGTGGTACAGTTACTTCCAGAAATTGGTATTTTGAAGGTGCTACACCAAGCACAAGTTCTGCACTCAATCCTACAAATATTACTTATAATTCTACTGGAAATTTTGATGTAAAATTAGAAATTGTAAGCAATGGCTGTACTATTGAAGAACTCAAATCAGATTATATAAAAGTAATTATTCCTGGTGCACCAACAGCTTTATTTACTGCACAAGAAACTTCTTCTTGCACTGGCGAAATACAATTTACAAATCAAAGTGAAGGAGTTGGTAACTCTTACTTGTGGAATTTTGGTGATGGCACAAGTTCTACAGAAGAAAATCCATTACATGTTTATACCCAAAATGGCAATTTTACTGTTAGTTTATTAGTTACAAACTCTGTTAGCGACGACAGCTATACATTACCTGAAACAATTACAATAAATCGTCCTGAAGCACCTCAAATAACCAACGCAAACAGATGCGGAACAGGTTCTGTAAACTTATCTGCAAGTGGTTCAGGAGTTTTAAATTGGTATGATAGCGAAATTTCAGGAAATTTAATTCATACAGGAAATACTTACACAACCCCTGCTTTATCAAGCACTACAACTTATTATGTTCAAGATAATATAGGAATTGAACAAAATGTTGGACCAAATGTTGGCGGTTCTGCAAAAAATGTTGCAGCTATATTGTATTTTGATGTATATCAACCTATGACTTTAATTTCTGTTGATGCAAGAGCAGGTGGTTTTACTGGAGGAACAAAAACTATTAAACTTTTAGATGCAGAAAACAATGAATTATACTCAGAGTCTGTATATGTTGGAACTTCTACAACTACTTTAACATTAAATTGGGAAATTCAACCTGGCAATGGCTACCAATTAACAACACAAACAAACTCAAATTTATATAGAATAAGCACCGCAAACTATCCTTATACAATAGATGGTTTAGTTAGCATAACTGGCTGTAATCAAGGATCTTCCTACTATTATTCGTGGTTTAATTGGAAAGTAAAAGGCGAAGATTGCATAAGCCCACGAGTTCCTGTTACTGCAACAATAAATCCTGTGCCTTCAGTTAACTTAGGTGCAGACCAATCTCAGTGTGGAGGTTCTGTTACTTTAAATGCTGGTAGTGGTTTTGATAGCTATTCGTGGAATGGAAGTACTGGAACTCAAACTTTAGTGGTAAATACTACAGGTAATTATAGTGTTGTTGTTGAAAATGAATTTGGTTGTACAGCAAGCGATAATGTAAATGTTACAATCAATCAGGTACCACAACTAAATTTAACTGCTATTGATGAGTCCGCTCCAAATGCAAACGATGGAAGCGTTACAGCTAACGTTAGTGGTGGTGCAACACCTTATACTTATAACTGGACTGGTTCTTCTGGAACAGGAAGTCAAATTACAGGTTTAGGTGATGGTACATATTGTGTAACAGTTACAGATGGAAATGGTTGTTCAGTTGATGATTGTGCGACTATAGTAACACTTTCTCCTACTCCAATTGCAAATTTTGAAGCAAATCAAACTTCAGCTTGTGGTGGTATTACTGTTCAGTTTACAAACAATTCTCAATATGCAACATCATATCTTTGGAATTTTGGCGATGGAACAAACTCTACAGAACAAAATCCAACACATACTTATTCAACACCTGGAAATTATACTGTAAGTTTAACTGCAACTAATTCCGAAGGTAGCGATACTGAAACAAAAACTAATTATATAAAAGTTTTTGCCAACCCAACACTTGCGTTAACAACAACCCCTGAAACTGTTGATGTTACAAATAATGGAAGCGTTACTGCTGATGTTAATGGTGGAGCAATACCTTATAATTATAGCTGGTCTAATTCAGGAACAGGAAGTCAAATTACTGGTTTAAGTGCAGGAACATATTGTGTTACAATAACTGATAATAATGGCTGTTCAGTTGATGATTGTGCAATAGTTGAGCTTGATGGCGTAGCTCCAGTTGCGAATTTTGAAGCAAATCAAACCTCTGCATGTGGTAGTTTAGTAGTTCAATTTACAGATAATTCTCTATATTCTCCAACATCTTGGTTGTGGAATTTTGGAGATGGTACAAACTCAACAGAACAAAATCCAACTCATACTTATTCAACACCTGGAAATTATACTGTAAGTTTAACTGCAAGCAATTCCTCTGGTAATAATACTTTGACAAAGGACAACTATATTCATATTTATTCTATACCTAACTTAGAAATAGAAATTACTAATGCGTCAGGCGAGTTGGAAAATGACGGTTCTGCTCACGTTATAGTTACAGGCGGAACAACACCATATAGTTATCTTTGGTCAAATGATGCAACAACTTCCACTATTTCAAATCTTGTACCAGGAGCTTATTGCGTTACTGTAACAACTAATGACAATTGTATAGCAACTGCATGTGGTAATGTAGAAGTTCAAAACGGCAATTCTCCTATTGCAAACTTTACAGCAGACAATACTCAAAACTGTGGAAGTTTAACTGTTAACTTTACAGATTTAAGTACAAATAATCCTCAAGAATGGCTTTGGAATTTTGGTGATGGCACAAGTTCTACAGAACAAAATCCTCAACATTTCTATTCAGAAGCTGGTGAATATACTGTAAGTTTAACTTGCTCAAACGAACAAGGAAACGATGTAATTGTAAAAGAAAATTATATCATAGTTTTTGAAAAACCAAGTCTTTCTTTTGAAGTTACTGATGAATCTAGCACAGGAAGTGCCGATGGTACAATTACTTTAACAATTACTGGTGGTACAGAACCTTACCAAATTAATTGGTCAAACAATTCCCATGGTTTATATCTTGAAAATTTAAGTGCTGGTCTGTACTCTGTTGCTGTTATTGATGCTAACAACTGCATGAACACTGCAACTGTTACTGTTGGTGTTGTTACTGGAATTGCTAATAATATCAAAAATAATATTAGTATTTATCCAAATCCTTCAAACGGCAACTTTAAAATTGAAGC
>DAONZU010000013.1:0-6962 GCA_035406965.1 Bacteroidales bacterium | reverse complement strand
AAAATAATATTAGTATTTATCCAAATCCTTCAAACGGCAACTTTAAAATTGAAGCAGAAGAAAACATTATTTCTATTGAAATAACTGATGTTTCAGGAAAGGTTTGCTTACAACAAAACGTAAATTCTAAGTTTTTTGAAGTTTCAGAAAACTTTAGTTCAGGAGTTTATCTTGTGAAAATCAGCACTTTAAATGAAATTAATTTGCAAAAATTAGTTATAAAATAAACTTTAATAAACTTTCTTCCTATTTTTCTGTTTATCAGATAATAGATAAATTTTAAATTGAATACTAACAATTAAAACTAATTATTATGGAAGATATGATTATTTGTCATTGCATGGAAGTTTATAAAAGCGAAATCGTTAAAGCAATAAAAGAAAAAGGTTTAAAAACTGTTGAAGAAGTTGGCGAAGAAACTAATGCTGGAACAGGTTGCGGTGGTTGCCAAGATGACATTCAAGCTATACTTGACGAAATAAATTTGAGTTAAAAGTTAAAAGTTAAAAGAGGCTGACGCGTCTATTGTTTAAACCACAAAAGACACAAAAGGACACAAAAGACACAAAAGGCACATTCAGTTAAAAGTTAAAAGAGTTTTTAGTGTTGAGTGTTAAGTTTTTACTGTTTAGTCCATCGCTCAAGCGAATTTAATTTTAAAAACTTTTTTAACTTTTAACCAAATTGGCTGTCGCTTACGGTTAATCACATGTTGTCCTACGGACAAATAAGTTCTATCGCTTGCTCGGATTTGCAACCGAGACCCGCAGGGCGAGCTCGGCATAGCTAAATCCGATTTAGTGAAATAGGATCAAAAACAGCTTACAAGTTATTAATTTCAATGGCTAATATTTACTGACACTCCGCCGTAAAAAATTCTACCAAATACAGGAGCGTACATAAATGCGGCATCGTCTAAATGTCTTTCGTCTTGAACATAATCTAAAATATTATTTACGCCTGCATACAGCTTAAACATTTTTATTTTCTTAGACAACCTTGCATTAAATATCATGTTAGGTTTAGTCTTTTTGATTTTTGACAATGTTTCGTCCTCGCTGTAGTAATCGATATACATATTTCCTTGGAAATTACCTGTTGCAGAAAATGTCCATGTTTTTGGGCTATATTCAATTTTAACATTACCTGTTGTTGAAGGAAACCTTGAAATATACTTACTTTGTTCTTCATATTCTGTTCCAACCCAATCTTCTCTAACGTTTTTATATTCACCTTGATTGTATGTTAAATCAAGTCCCATATCAAGATTTTTTGCCAAATTAGCCATTACGGATAATTCAACGCCTTGTACAAAAGCATCATCAATATTTTTCCATTGATAGTCGTAGCCAAGTGCTGCAATATTATCATCGGCATCGGTAAAACCAATTTTGTTTTTCAAATCAGTTCTAAAGACATTTGTACTAACTCTAACTTTTTTACCATAATAATCTGCTGAAACGTTATAGCTCATAGATTTTTCAGGGTTTAAGTCTGATGATTTCCAAACTCGTGGCGACCCACTGCAAAGATGTAAATCCTCTGAAAACCCGTAAGGAGCGCGAAATCCTGTACCTGCGTTTGCTCGCAAAGTAAATTTATCAGATATTTTGTATTTCAATGCCAATCTTGGATTTACAGCAGTCTCATTAAAGCTTGTTTTTGGAAAATTTGTGGTTTCAAACACTTGTTGGTCTGAAGTGTATTCTTCGCCAGAGTTATGATAATCAAATCTAACACCAGGAACAACCATTATTTTCTCGCTGATTGCCCACTCATCTTGAAGAAACAAACCAAATTCTCTTGCCGATTTGTTAGCTATTGAACGATACGATTTACCAAGAAAACTACTTTCTTCATCAACAACAACGTACATTCCAGACTCTTCAAGGACATCAAAAAATCCTTGTACCCCGGTAATTAAACTATGATTTTTTAATTTTGTGTCAAAAGTTAAAGTTGAGGTTAAAGAATTTTCATTCGCAAGATAAGGTCTCATATCTCTTAAATCGGGAACTGTATCTCCGTGTGTAGCCATATAATCGCCTAAATAAGAGTCGTTTGTAGCATTTCTGTTATGATGTGTATATGCAAGACTAAAATTAATTCTTGACTTAGTTTTAATTTTTTTCTCATAATTGAGAGATGCCTCATGCCTGTCAGTAGTAATGTTCTCTGTTCCGTCTGTTAGTGGATTACGAAAATAATCATCAGTCATAGTTCCTCCTTCACGTTTTTCGAAAACTGATTTTCCACGAATAATAAGTTTATCATTTTTCATAAATGCATCATTCACATAAAAAGCAAAACCTGCATTTGTAAGATTTGTCATTACTCTGTCAGAAATACCGTCTTTATTCCTTACCTCTTCTGTTGTAAGCCCGGGTCCTGTTTCATCAATTGCTCCTTCGGAATATCGTTGGGCAAAAATATTCAAACCCATATTTCCTTTTTCGTTACGCAATGATGAATTTAATTCAAGCTTATTGGTTTGATGACTACCAAATTGAACATCAACAGAAGTTGAGGGATTAAAACCAGGTTCTTTTGTAACAATATTGATTGCACCTGCAACAGCACCACTACCATACAAGGCTGAGCCAGCACCTTTCACGACTTCAATCTTGTCAACATCAACGGTGCTTAATTGCTGTAAACCATAAACACCCGCTAAGCCCGAATACATTGGCTGACCATTTATAAGTACCTGCGTATGCTCAGCACCTAAGCCCTGCATACGAACCATAGTAAAATTGCAATATTGACATTGATTTTCGACCCTCACACCCGGAGTGCCATCTAAAGCTTGATAAATATTGCAAGCATTTTTATTTTCAATAGCTTTTGACGAAATAATTTCAGTTCTCACAGGCACATCTTTCAAATGGTGTTCAGTTCTCGTAGCTGTAACAACAGCCTGTTCAAGCATTAAAATATCTTCTTCTAATTCAAAAAAGACTTGTGTTGACTTTCCTTTTTCCATTACAACCTCAACTTCTTGCGATTTATAACCAACCGCCTGTGCTACAACAACAATTTTACCAAGAGGCAAATTTGAAAGTTTATAATGCCCCGAACCGTCGGCAGATGTGCCAATAGTCGTTCCTTTCACTAATATAGTCGCATAAGGTATATGCTCTTGAGTTTTAGTCGATGTTACATGACCAAATAACATAGCATCTGTTTTATTTTGAGAAAAAGCAGATAAAAAACTCATCAAAAATATTATTGTAATTAACAAAAAACTTCTCATAAAAATTAATTTTATATTAAACCCCTACTGAATTTCAGTTTAACACCACAAAATCCTCTATTGATTATAAAATAGGTGGGGCTCGTAAGTTTTTTGTATCAAGTAAAAATAAATGATAATAAGTAGGTGTAAAAAACCCAAGTTTTATTTTTTGATAAAATAATTTATTTACAAAACCTATTGCAAATACGAAAGCACAAGCAAGAAAAGCATGATTTAAAATTTGAATAGTTAAAATTTCTTTCTCGCTATGTTCGTGAGTTTTAGTTGTTTTACTTTCTGTACCTAATAAATTAAAAAAGTGAGAGTGAGTAAATTTAACTCCATTAATTTCGTGACTATGAGTAAATAAAGAGTTTCCTACAATATACAACCCAAAAAAACTTAGTAAAAATATTCTTATAATTTTATGTCTTAAATATTTCACTTTTAAAATTTTTGGCAAAAGTAATCTTATTTAAAATAATTCCAAATAATCATTGAGTGTTTTTTAGCAGATTTTTTGTTTTCAGGAATAGAATTTTCTATAAAATAATTTTGCACATATCAAAAGAAGTAGTATTTTTGCACCCTTAATTTATTAACAAAAATAAAAAGTGATGAAGAATTATTTAGATTCAGACAAAAAGAAAGAATTTGTCGAAAAACACGGAAAGTCTAATAAAGACACTGGTTCTCCAGAAGTTCAGATTGCTTTATTTTCCTACCGTATCAGTCACTTAACCGAGCACTTAAAAATTCACAAAAAAGATTTTAGTACTCAACGTGCCTTGATATCATTGGTTGGAAAACGTAGAGCCTTGCTTGATTATTTAAAAGACAAGGATATCGAAAGATATAGAGCAATAGTAAAAGAATTAGGTTTACGTCGTTAAACCGCTAAGAAAGCAAAACACTAAGTTTTGCTTTTTTTGTTTTTAAAATAAATTTGAATTGAAATATATGTATAATGAAATTAAACAAGTCGTTAAATTAGACGACGGTCGAGAAATCGAAATTTCCACCGGTAAACTAGCGAAGCAAGCAAGTGGTTCGGTAGTGGTGAAGATGGGTAAAACCATGCTCTTAGCAACTGTTGTTGTTGCTGATGAAGCGAAAGAAGATGTTGATTTTATGCCTCTTTCTGTTGAGTACAAGGAAAAATATGCCGCTGTTGGTCGTTTTCCTGGTGGTTTCAACAAAAGAGAAGGGCGAGCTTCTGACTACGAAATTCTTGTATCAAGATTAGTTGACAGAGCTTTGCGTCCACTTTTCCCTGATGATTTTCATGCCGAAGTTTTTGTAAATGTAATGCTTATTTCGGCTGACAAAAACGACCTACCTGATGCATTAGCAGGTTTAGCTGCATCGGCTGCTATGTCAGTAACAGACATTCCTTTTAATGGTCCTATTTCTGAAGTAAGAGTTGCAAGAATTGATGGCAATTTTGTAATCAACCCAACTGCGGAAGATAACAAACGTGCTGATATTGACTTGATTGTTGCTGCAACTATCGACAATATTATGATGGTTGAAGGCGAAATGAACGAAGTTTCTGAAAAAGAAATGTTGGAAGCTATAAAATTTGCTCACGAAGCTATTAAAGTTCAGTGCCAAGCACAAATTGAACTTCGCAAAGCTTGTGGAATAGAAGGTTTTGCTGAATATTGTCATGAAAACAATGATGAAGATTTAAGAAAAAAAGTTTGGGACGAAACTTATGACAAAGCTTATGCTGCTGCAATGACTCAAACTGCTGACAAACACGAGCGTTTAAGATTATTTTCTGAAGTAAAAGAAAATTTCTGTGCTCAATATGATGAAGAAAGTTTAGAAGAAATTCAAACACTTATCGACCGCTATTACCATGATGTTGAGAAAGAAGCTGTTCGCCAAATGGTACTTAACGAAAAAGTAAGACTTGATGGTCGTAAAACCAATGAAATTCGTCCTATTTGGTGCGAAGTTGATTATTTGCCTGCGGCTCATGGTTCTGCTATTTTTACTCGTGGCGAAACTCAATCTCTAACTACAGTTACTTTAGGAAATAAAATGGACGAGCAACAAATTGATGGTGCCATGATAGCAGGATACGAAGCTTTTATATTACATTATAATTTCCCTCCATTTTCTACTGGTGAAGCCAGACCTTACAGAGGTGTTGGTCGTAGAGAAGTTGGTCATGGTAACCTTGCTCACAGAGCTTTGGCAAAAGTTGTTCCTGAAAAAGGCGAAAAATTCCCTTATACAGTACGCGTAGTTTCTGATATTTTAGAATCAAATGGTTCTTCATCAATGGCTACTGTTTGTGCTGGTTGTCTTGCTCTTATGGATGCTGGTGTTCCAATTTCCAGACCAGTAAGCGGAATTGCAATGGGATTAATTGCTGATCCAAAAACTGGCAAATTTGCTATTTTAAGTGATATTCTTGGCGACGAAGACCATCTTGGCGATATGGACTTTAAAGTTTGCGGAACTCCTGAAGGAATTACTGCTACTCAAATGGATATTAAAGTTGATGGACTATCTTATGAAGTTTTAGAACAAGCTTTAGAACAAGCAAGACAAGGCAGAGCGCATATATTAAACGAAATGTCTAAAACCTTGGCACAACATCGTCCTGAATATAAGGAACATGCTCCAAGAATTGAAACTCTTGTAATTCCTAAAGATATGATTGGTGCTGTTATAGGTCCTGGTGGAAAAATTATTCAAGAAATTCAAGCCTTATCAAATACTGTAATTGGAATTGAAGAAAAAGACGACAAAGGTTATGTTGAAATTTCTGCTAATAACCAAACAGACATGAACTTAGCTTTAAGTAAAGTAAAAGCTATAGTTGCTGTGCCAGAATTAAACGAAGTTTATAAAGGCGTAGTAAAAGGAATTACTACTTTTGGAGCTTTTGTCGAAATTTTACCAAATCATCAAGGTTTATTACATATTTCCGAAATTGATTGGAAACGAATTAAATCTGTTGAAGAAGTACTAAAAGAAGGACAAGAAATTGAGGTAAAATTAATTGAAATTGACCAAAAAACTGGAAAATTCAAATTAAGTCGTAAGGCTTTGTTGCCTCGTCCTCCAAAGGAAGAAAGACCTGAAAACAAATAAAAACTATAGCACGCTTTCAACACAACACCCCTGACGCTCGCTCGGATTTCAAATCTGAGCGAGCAGGGTTTTTATTTTTTATCTGATTTATTTTTTAACTCTAAAAGCCTTTTTAATTCAGCTATTTCTTTTGCGTTTTCGGCTAATTTTTTGGCATTTTCAGCTAACATCTTGTCTTTTTTAGCTATTTTTTTCTCTTGTTCTGCAATTATATCATCTTTTACTTCTAACTCTTTAAAATAATCATCTTCCATTTTCATTTCATCTCGTATTTCACTTGAAACATAAGCCTCTTGTAATTTACGAACAATATGTTTGTGTTCTTCTGAAAAATTTTCAGAATTTACATTCAAAATATGATTGTCTTTAGTAATATTGTCTTGGTCGAATATGCTAAGCAAATTTTCCAAATCATTTCTGCGATTTTCTTTTAATTGTTTTATTTGAACTATCCACGACTTGTGATTTAAACTTTGAATAAATTCATTTTTATTACTTAACTCTTCACCTGTTGCTTGGTCGCTAACAATACTGTCAACTTTTATCACAGGACTGTTTGACAAACCTATATCATAATTTAATAAATAAATACAGTAAATTTGCCTTGCTTTTAGTC
>DAONZU010000012.1:17685-37626 GCA_035406965.1 Bacteroidales bacterium | reverse complement strand
CACATTAAAACTGGTATTTTCTTTCTATTTATAAAATAATATTTTCTAAATTTTTATTATTTTTGTAAACAAAAAACTTTGTTTTATCTTTTTATATGGGACTAACAAAAGAAGAAGAAATATGGATTGAAGCACAGTTTGATGAGCTTATAAAGGTGTCGAAACGCTTGAGATCTCAAGATGATATAGATTTAGTGCGCAAAGCCTTTGATTTAGCAAACGAAGCTCATTCAAAAATGAGAAGAAAATCTGGCGAGCCTTATTTCACTCATCCAATTGCGGTTGCAATGATTGTTGCCTCAGAAATAGGATTAGGAGTAAAATCAATTGTTAGTGCTTTATTACACGATGTTGTAGAAGATACAGATTACACGTTAAATGATATAGAAACTCTTTTTGGTCCTTCAATAGCTGGAATTGTTGGTGGACTAACAAAAATAGCAAATATTTTAGACAAAGACGCAAGCTTACAAGTCGAAAATTTTAGAAGAATGATTTTAACAATGTCGCAAGACATTAGAGTGATTTTTATAAAATTAGCAGACAGACTTCACAACATGCGTACTTTAGATTCTATGCCTGAATATAAACAAATAAAAATAGCAAGCGAAACAACTTACTTATATGCCCCGTTAGCTCATCGTTTAGGTTTATATGCTATAAAAACTGAATTAGAAGATTTAGCTTTAAAATACGAACACCCACTGATTTATTGGGAAATAAGTAAGAAATTTACAGAAACCGAAGAAGAAAGAAATAAATACATTGAAAAAATAAAACTTCCTATTCAAAAGGTTTTGGAAGAAGAAAATATTAATGCTAGTATTATAGGAAGGACAAAATCTATCTACTCCATTTGGAATAAGATGAAAACAAAAAATGTTCCTTTTGAAGAAATTTATGATTTATTTGCAATCAGAATTATATTTGACCACCCAGACGACTATCCCGATTCCAAAGCAAGAGCTAAATGTTATCACATAATGGCATTAGTAACAAATATTTATCCACATTTAGAAGACAGAGTTCGCGACTGGGTAGCAAAACCTAAAGCAAATGGATACGAAGCTCTCCATGTTACAGTAATGGGACCAAATGGCGACTGGATTGAAGTTCAAATTAGAAGTAGAAAAATGAACGACATTGCCGAAAAAGGACTAGCTTCGCATTGGAAATACAAAGCAAATAATAAAGATGCATTAGGAAATTTAGATAATCTAATAAACACTTTAAATCAAACTTTAGAAAATAATGTTAACGACACTCTCTCTTTTTTAGATGACGTTAAAATGAATATTTTCACTAAAGAAGTTTATGTTTTTACTCCACGAGGAGAAATAAAAAAAATACCTTCAGGTGCCACTGTTATTGATTTTGCATACGAAATCCATACGGAAGTTGGCAACAAAGCCATTGCCGCAAAAGTAAATCACCAATTAAAACCTCTTTCTCATGTCTTAAAAAGTGGAGACCAAGTAGAAATTCTCACTTCCGATAAGCAATCTCCAAAAAGAGAATGGCTAAATTTTGCAATTACAACAAAAGCTAAAAATAGAATTAAAAGCTCTTTAAGAGAAGATAGACGATATCATATTGATAAAGGACAAGAAATATTTATAAAAAAAGTAAGAGAATTAAACTTAAAATTAGACCATAAACGTTTTAAAGAACTTAGAAAAACATATAATACGCCACATAAAGAAGATTTTTATTTTAAAATTGGCTCTGGACTTATTCAAATAGACGACCTAGAAAAACAAGCAGCTAAAACCTTTAAAACATTTGCAAGTTATTGGAGGCTTAGTATTCCAAAATTTAGAACTAACCAACCTATAAATAAAAAAAACACTCTTATTATTGATGATAATGTTGACACTAAGCGAATTACTTTAGCAAAATGTTGCAACCCAATACCTGGAGACGAAGTCGCTGGCTTTATTAATCCTAACGAATCTATAATAATTCATAAAAGAATTTGTGAAAGACTAACAAACCTTGCTGCAACTCAAGGAGATAGAATTATTTCCGTAAAATGGACTAGCTACAAACTTCAATCTTTTAAAGCAAAGATACAACTAGAAGGTATGGATAAACTTGGAATGTTAAACAAAATTACCAAAGTGATTTCATTAGACTCAAGAGTAAACATAAAATCTCTCAGTTTTAATACAGATGACGAAATTTTTAGTGGAGAAATAATTTTATATGTTCACAACTCTCAAGATTTAGAAGATATTATTAAAGATTTGCTAAGAATTGATGGAGTTGATAAAGTTACAAGATTAGAAGAATAATTAAATGGATAAAAATAAAATAACATCATTACTAAAATTACTAGAAGACCCTGACGAAAAAGTGTTTTCAATAGTTAAAGATAAAATTGTTAGCTATGGAGAACTTTTTAAAATTTATTTAGAAAATTATCATGCCCTATCATCTAACGATTTGGCTTTGCAAAGATCAGAAGATATTTTAGACGAAATTTTTTGGAAAAGTTTTGAAACTAAATTTATAGAATATTTAACAAATACTAAAGCAAATTTTTCTGAAGGAGTTTTTTTACTCGAAAAATTCTTTAATAGAGATATAGATATTAAAGAACTTAACGATAAATATGAAAAGATAAAAACTTCGGTATGGTTAGAAATCAGTGAATATCTCACAAATATAGAAAAAATAAGCGTTCTAAACACTGTTATTTTTAAAGAATTAGGATTCAATAAACTAAAAACAAAAGAAATCAAACCAGATGCATTAAGTATAACTTACTGTATTAGCAATAAAAAATTTTTAGCACCAAACATAACTGTATTATACTGTATGCTCGCTAATAATCTACAAATTCCAATTTTCCCAATTAATTTACCAGGACTATTTGTATTGTGCTACTGCAATGAAGATATACAGCCTGATATTTTCAACAAAGATTCAAACAATATTATTTTCTTCCTCTACCCTAACGAAGGAGGAGCAGTTATTCCTAAAGATATTGCCAGTAATTATCTTGAAAAATTAAAATCAAAAATTAAAATAGACAAAACAATTGATGATATTGAAACCACAAGTTATAATAACCTACTACTAGATTATTTTATCATCAGAATAAATAGTTTGAAAATTTCTGATACCGACAATTTTTGTACTAGATATTATAAAAAAATGGAAGCTATTTTCGAAAAATATTTATAAGTTAAAAACAAAAAAATGCAAATAGTAATTTCCGGAGCTGGAGAAATTGGTCTATATTTAGCTAAAATGCTTGTGAAAGAAAACCATGACGTTTCTTTAATTGATATTAACGACACAATAATTAAAGAAGTTGACACTTCTTCTTATGATTTAATGACTGTTAGTGGAGATTGCACAAACTTTTCAGTTTTAAAAAGTGTAAATACACACACTTCCGACCTATACATAGCTGTAACTAACTCTCAAGACACCAATATTTTATCTTGCATTTTTGCAAAAAAACTTGGCGCAAAAAAAACCATAGCCAGAGTTAACAACATGGAGTATTTAAACCCATTGAACAAACTTAATTTCATAAATTTGGGAATAGATAAAATGATTTACCCCGAACTTTTAGCTGCAAAAGAAGTTGTTGGCGTTATAAAACAAACTGGAACAACAGAAATTTTTGAATTTTCAGGTGGTAAACTAACCTTATTTGTAATAAAACTAGACAAAAACAGCCCTATCCTCAATTTAAATTTAATGGATACGTCAAAACTCGTACATAACAAAAGCTTTAGAGCTGTTGCCATCAAACGTTTGGAGGAAACGATAATTCCAAGAGGAAAAGATATCTTACAAGAAGGTGACTCAGTTTATATAATCTCGACCCCAGATGGTGTTAAAGATTTGTTGAAAATTTTTGGAAAAGAAAGACATGACATTAATAATGTTATATTCCTTGGAGGTAGCAGAATTAGCATAAAAGCATCAAAATATATTTCACAACAACTCAAAGTAAAAATTATAGAATCTGACCCTGAAAAATGCTTGAAACTTGTTGAAATGCTACCAAACGCCATGATAATCAATGGTAACGGTCGCGACACAGACCTGTTGTTAGAAGCTGGTTTGGAAAAATGTGATGCTTTTGTTGCAGTTACTGGAGATTCAGAAACAAACCTTATTACTTGTATTTTAGCAAAAAGATATGGAGTAAAACAAACATTTGCCGAAATAGAAAATTTAGATTATATAGATATAGCCTCAAAAATGGGAATAGATACAATTATAAATAAAAAACTTATTGCAGCAAGCAATATTTATACTCAAACTATGAAGGCAGAAGTTACTTCAATAAAGTGCTTAACAGGTACTGACGCAGAAGTTTTAGAGTTTGTAGCTTCAAAAAATGCAATTATAACCCAAAACCGACTTAAAGATATTAATTTCCCTGAAGGCGTTATTATTGGCGGTATAGTTAGAGGCAAAAAAAGTTTTATAGCTATGGGAGATACTCAAATTAAAGCAAATGACAGAGTTGTACTTTTTGCTCTACCCGAAGCAATACATAAAATCGAATATTATTTCTAACAAAATTAGCTTATAGTTCAGTTTTACTTTTCAACAAATTCAAATTTTATTTTGCATAATTCCTCAAATTCTTTCCCACTTTCCAAAATATCTTCATCATCAGAATCATAAAACCAAGTAAGTTGTAAATCACTGATTGGTATTACTTTTTTCAAATAATCATATAAATACCTAGCTGAACTTGTGTTAAAATATTCTAAATCAACATGTAAATTTAGTTTTTTTGTTTTTTGCAAAAATTCTTCAGTAAAAGAGTAAAGCTCTTCAAAAAAAAGCATTGGATTTTCCGGGATAAGAACACCCACAATTTTAATTATGTTTAACTCTAAGTCTTTTTCAACCAATGGTGTTTTAGCTTGAGCTGGAATTTGTGTTTTCATAATAATCAATTTTTAATCTTATTATAAATTTATATTCATCTTCGGATTTAGCTTCTAACAATTTTATATTTACAAAATTTTTAGTTTTTAATCTGCAAGTTAACAGGCCATTACCACTTCCTAGATTAGATTTAGTATTTTCAATATTTCCCTTAATTTTCAAACTAATATTTTCAAAATTCAATTCATTTACAAATTTTATATGTTTAACTAAGTTTTCAAATTTCTGTTTATCTGTAGATTGAACATAATCTAAAATAATAAAGTTGTCTTTTTTATATATTTCAAGTCGCGAAACTTCCTTACAATTATGTATTATATTGTTTTGGATTAATTCTATTGCACAAATTATTATTTTTTTAAGATAAGGTTTTTCAATATCCTCGATAGAATTAATTTTATTAGTAATAATATCAAAAAACGAGTCGTAATCGCTATTTGAACTAAAATCTATTGTTAATATTTCATGATTTAAAATTTTCATTAAATAAAATGTATAGGCTTGGGGATAGTTATTTGTTTTATTGCTTCCAAGGTAAAAACATCTGTCATTCCTGCAATATAATCTGTTACAATTTGGGAATTAGTATCTTTTGTTTTATTGTAAAACTCAAACATATCTTTAAAATAATTTCCAAAATTTCTATCTAAATCAATTGCGCTTTCGGAATATTTTTGAAATTCATAAGCATTTTTATCCATTAAATTCATCAAATAATCGAACAAAGTCCTTATTATTTTATCACAAAACAAATCATAGGTTTGCAGTTTATGATGACTATAAATATATTTATAATTAAAATGTTTGAGTTTTGTAACAAATTCATAGGTTCGATCTGAAAATCCAATTTTTTCAGAATCTTTAGAATTTTCAACAATATCAATAATCAAATTATTGATAATTTGCCCATTTCTATTCCCAAGTGCTTCTTTCACATCTGCTGGAATATCTTTTTCGCTTATAAATCCGGCAGCAAAAGCATCTTCAATATCTCTTCCAAGATATGCTATTTTATCAGCAAATCTCATCACACAACCTTCGTAACTAGTTGCTACTACTCTCCTATCTTTAATTTCGTCTAATACATTTGGTGTTTTTGTAGGCTTTAGATATTGCTCATCTTTTTCCCCATTATGACAAATTATTCCATCTTTAACTCCATAAGACAAATTTAGTCCTTTACCTTTATTTGCTAAATATTCTGCTTGACGATAAGAATTGATTTCATGAATAAAAGCATTATTCCCGCCTAAAATTTTATTTAAAGCTTTTTCGCCAGCATGTCCAAAAGGTGTATGCCCCAAATCGTGTCCTAATCCAATTGCATAAGCCATTTCAACATCAAGATTATGAGAATATTGATTTAAGCCCTTACAAATACTTGCTGCAATTGTAGCAACATGTAAAACATGCTCAATTCTAGTACAAATATGGTCATTTTCAGGAGCGAAAAAAACTTGAGTTTTATTTTTTAATCTTCTAAAAACTGTTGAATGAATTATTGCGGTTTGATCTCTAAAAAAATCACCTCTAACATCAGGAGTCCAAGGTTTAGTTCTTTGTTTATAAAATTCTTCTGGAAATGGGTTTCTCATAATAAAATGTGTTTTTTATTCTCTTAAATATTTATCATAAATATTTTGATGAGTATAATTATTAATATAATCTATTGCCTCGCTTGGTGAATTTGCAACAAAATAAAGATTTCTATAGTTATGATTAGCAAAATTAGTTTCAAACATATAATCAAATTGTTTAAATAAATTATCAAAATATCCGTATGCATTTATAAAAACAATAGCTTTATTATGATATTTTAATTGTTTTAAAGTTATCACTTCAAGAATTTCCTCCAAAGTACCAAAACCTCCTGGTAATGCAATAAAAGCAGAAGAATTTTCTCTTAAATATTCTTTTCTATCCTTCATATCTTTAGTTACAACCAATTTTTGATTTTTTGAATCTACAATATGAGGCTTATTTAACTTTTCTGGCACTACACCAATTATGTTTACATTATTTTCTTTGGTGGCATTCAACAAACTCCCCATTAGTCCTATACTGCCAGCTCCATGCATTATACTATAATTTGCTTTTTTAATTTCTAAAACTAAGTCTTCGGCTAATTTATAGTATTTTGGTTCTAAATCATTACTAGAGCTACAAAAAACACAAAGTCTATTCTCCATAAAATCATTTTTTTGTAAATTTAAACAAATTATGCTAATCAGTATTTTCAACTACATATATTTTTTAACATTTCATTATCAATAAAGTTAATAACAAAAAACATTTTCTTTATCAAAAAAATATAACAACTTGAAAACTAAATCGCTACACATGCATAATGGAAGTAATGTTATAGTTAATACCGCTTAATGACTGATAATGACACAAATAGATATTTTTTTATTTTTTTCAAAAAAATGTATAAAAATGTTTTGTTTGACAAAAAAATGTCTTATTTTAGCAGATGATTTGAAGGGCATTTTTTTGATTGCTTAATCAAAAACAAAAATTAGCAAACTCTCTGACAATAAGTTTGTTAATTTTTTTTGCTAATTTTTGTTTTGAAGAGATAAAATTTTGATTATAATTTTAAAAGCAAAAAAAAAGGCTGCTTTAAATAAATTTATTAAATTTAAAATTAATTAAAAGCTATTTAATGAAATGGTAAAAAAGTGTGAAGAAGTTTGGGGAAAGTGTTTGCAGATCATTAAAGACAATGTGCCAAAAGTTAGCTATCAAACATGGTTTGAGCCTATTGTTCCATTAGAAATTAATGATAAAGTTTTAGCCATTCAAGTTCCAAGCGAGTTTTTTTATGAATTTATTGAAGAAAATTTTCTTGACTTACTTAAAAAAACTTTAAATAAAGTAATCGGTTCTGGTGCTAAATTAGAATATCATGTAGTTATAGAAAATGGTTCTAACTCTGATAAAACCTATGTACTTAGAAAGCCTTCTAGTGATAAAATTCCAATAACTAATCGCCCAGTGCAAGTGCCACTTGATTTAGAAGCCAATGCTATTGTAAATCCTTTTATTATTCCTGGCATCAAAAAAATGCACGTAGATCCAAATCTAAACCTAGAATATACTTTTGACAACTTTGTTGAAGGCGAATGCAATCGTTTAGCTCGTTCGGCTGGATATGCTGTTGCTCAAAATCCTGGCGGAACAGCTTTTAACCCTTTATTTATTTACGGAAATTCTGGCTTAGGCAAAACACATCTAGCTCAATCTATTGGAATAGAAGTTAAAAAATTAATGCCCGAAAAAGTAGTTCTATATGTTGATGCAAACAAGTTTTTAACTCAATATATGGAAGCTACAAGAAATAATAATAGAAATGATTTTATTCATTTCTACCAAATGATTGATGTTCTTATAGTTGACGATGTTCAATATTTCTCCAAAAAAGAAGGAACTCAAGAAGTATTTTTCCATATTTTTAACCACCTACATCAACATGGAAAACAATTGGTTTTAACATCAGACAAGCCACCTGTAGAACTAAATGGTATGGAACAAAGACTACTGTCAAGATTCAAATGGGGCTTATCTGCAGATTTACAAGAACCAGACTTTGAAACTAGAATTAAAATTTTAAAGAAAAAAACATATAAAGACGGTATTGATATTAAAGAAGAAATTCTTGAATACATTGCTTCTCATATCACAAACAATATACGCGAACTCGAAGGTGCTTTAGTTTCTTTACTAGCACAATCAACTCTTAACAAAAAAGAAATTACTTTAGAATTAGCTAAAGACATGATAGACAAATTAGTTAAGAGTACAAGAAGAGAAGTTTCTATTGACTATATCCAAAAAGTTGTTTGTAACTATTTTTCAATGCCTGTTGAAACACTTAGCTCAAAAACACGCAAACGCGAAATAGTACAAGCCAGACAAATAGCTATGTATTTTGCAAAAACAATGACAAAATCTTCATTAGCAGCTATTGGTGCAGCTATTGGTAATAAAGACCACGCTACTGTTTTGCACGCCTTCAAAACTGTTAATAATCTAATAGATACAGATAAAAAGTTTAAAGCAGACGTAGAAGAAATTGAAAAAAGACTAAAAATGTAAAAACAGTCTTAGAAATGTTCAACTACTTGATTTTGAACATTTCTAAGATAACTTACATATTTTACCTTAAAATTTATTTTGAAATGCCTATCATGTTTTTAATTAATGGAAACTGATTTTTTTTATACTATAGCAAACCCAAGTGAAGGAATTTTTACAGAAAAATCAAGCAAGTTTTTAGCTTTTGCTTTTCAAGTTAGTTCCGAAGATGAAGTAAAACAACATTTAAACGATCTAAAAAAGAAATATTTTGATGCACGACATCATGTGTATGCTTTTATTATTGGAATTAATCAAGAAACTTATAGAGCATCAGACGACGGCGAACCATCAAATAGTTCAGGACCACCAGTTCTGGGACAAATTCGCTCAATGAATTTAACAAACACACTTATAGTTGTAGTCAGATATTTTGGTGGAACAAAACTTGGGGTGCCAGGCTTAATAAATGCATATAAAACAGTAGCAAAAAATGCTTTAGACAATGCTAAAATAATAAAAAAATATGTAGAGAAAAAAATTGAAATTATTTTTGATTACGAAGATATGAACTTTGTAATGAAGGTTATTAAAGATTATGAAGCTAATATAATATCTCAAGAATTTCAAGAAAACTGTAGCATAATTTGTACAATTAGGTTATCTTTGTATGAAAAATTTATAGAATCTTTAAAACAAAACCATAAGTTAATTATCAAACATAATGAGGAAGGCATTTGCTAAGATATATTTCAAACTAAACAGATGGAAATATAACGAATTCCCAGATGTTAAAAAAGCAATAGTTTTAATGGCACCACATACAAGCATGTGGGATTTTGTTTTAGGAAAATTATATTTCAATTTATATAAATACAAACCACAAATTTTAATAAAAAAAGAAGCCTTTTGGGGACCTTTCGGATATTTTTTAAAAAAATGGGGAGGCATCCCTGTTGATAGAGGAAAAAGAAACGGTATAGCAGATATGCTTACTAAAAAAATTAAAGAAGCTAAAGACAGATTTTATCTTGTAATAACACCTGAAGGAACAAGAAAAAAAACTAAAAATTGGAAAAAAGGTTTTATTAAAATTGCTAAAGAAGCCGAAGTGCCAGTTGTTATAGGATTTATAGATAAAAAAACTAAAACATTAGGTGTAATAGGCTTATTAGACATGCAAGGTAGCGATATGGAAATAATGGAAAGATTAAAAAAACATTATATAGGTATTACTGGACTAAGAAAAAATAAATTTGAAACAGGTTATGAGTAAATTAAAAGTTTCGGTTTTACAAACCGATATTATTTGGGAAAATACAGAAGAGAATCTAAAAAAATACAACAAGCTAATATTACAAAATCCTGGCTCTGACTTATACGTACTGCCAGAAATGTTTAATTCTGGCTTCACAAACAATGTATATAGTTGTGCCGAAGATGACAACGGAATAAGCCTAACAACACTTAGTGAAATATCAAGAATTTCGGGTGCTGCTATAGCGACTTCCCTGATATTAAAAGAAAATGATTTATTCTATAATGTTTTTGTCTTTGTAAAACCAGATGGTAGAATTATAAAATACAATAAAAGACATTTATTCAAACTTGGTGGCGAAGGAGAAATGTTTACCAAAGGTAGTGAAAGAGTTATTTTTGAATTTAGAGGATTTAAAATATTATTTCAAGTATGTTACGATTTACGTTTCCCCGTATGGAACAGAAATACAGAAAATTACGATTTAATGATAAATGTTGCATCTTGGCCCATAGCAAGACGTAAAATGTTTGACATACTATTAAGAGCTAGAGCAATAGAAAATCTTTGTTATGTTGTAGGTTGTAACAGAATTGGAATAGACGGAAACAACTTATTTTACACAGGTGGCTCATGCATAATTGACCCTAAAGGCGAAGATATCGTATTAGCAAATGATGAACAAGAAGAAATAATAACAGCTACTCTTGATACTGATATTATTCAAGAGTATCGAAAAAGTTTTCCAGCTTTAGACGACAAAGATGATTTTACTATCTTAGTATAAACAAAAAACTTACTCGCTTAAAGGATAAATATTATTATCCAAATACAATCTTAAAGTTTTTATCTTATTAATTTCTACATTTTCACCATTTTCTTTAATTACTTTTAATTTATCATAAAATTCTTCTTTCCATGCATCATCAGCAAATGTAAAAACTCTAAGAATAGTACCTTGTTGTGGATGGTCTTCGCCGTGATAAACAGTCCATGCATATTCTCTACCTTTAATAAACTTTTGAGGTTCATAAAACAAAGTATATGTTGAGTCTGTTGTTGGGATATTATAAATTAATTCCCAATTTCCGGGGTTGTAAACCTTTAGATACAACTTCTTTTGTTTTGGATTTTTCCAAGTAAGCGTAAGGCTATCAATCAATAAGACAGCTTCATCAAACGGAGCAATTAAAATATCACCAACAGCTCTATAAACACCCCCACTACGTCTTGCTTTATCATTTTCTTGAATCATATTGTTAGCAATATAATCAAAAAATTCTTGTGTCAAATTACTGTTACCAACATTTTCATAAATTTTGTTTAAATCAGCAATACTATAAGTTCCAGGATTACTAATCCCCATAGGCACTTCATTTTTATTAGTTAAAACTAAATATGAATTTGCCGGAAGTTTAATGCTTGCTTTAGAGTTTAAATAAGTATCTCGTTTGACACTTATTTCTTTACCTTTTTCAACAATCTTAGGACTGCCTGAAAAATAGAATACCTTATACTCGCTTTCTTGAGCGTTTAAACCTATTGCGAATAAACTCAAGGCGAACAATGTAACGAAAATTTTTAATTCTTTCATCTCTAGTGTATTTAAAGTTTTGTGTTAAATATGAATCTATTTTAAAAAGTTCTAATGTTTCTTCGTATAAATATAGCACTTCTATACATAAAACCAAAGTTAGTACTGATGGTATCATATCAATTTTTATACCAAACTTTGCAAAAATCATAAAAGTTGCCCATAAAACTAAAACAATTAATAAAAATTGTATTGGTTTTGATAATATATCAAATAATTTAGCCCCATGCACATAGTAATAAACCAACCACATTAAAAATAATTGACATATAATTAAAGCGATTAAATAATTTACCCAATCTGGCACTTTATCAACATAATCTTTTGAAAGCAACATACTTAAAATATGTGCATGAATTTCTATTCCTTTTGTATCTGCATATCCATATTCTGAACGTTTTATAGGTGTAAAGTGGCTATCAACAGTATCGGCTGGCGCTCCTTGATACATTCTCACATAACCCATTAGCACGATTTTATCTTTTATAATTTCTAAATTTGAATTTGTATCTGAAATTTCTTCATAATCAAAAATTATATATGGATGATAACCCGCTCTATAATTAATAATTTCTGTTTTTGATTTACGTTGAGCAAATTCTAAAAATACATTTGGGTCATATTTACTCATTATTTCTAAAGAAAAAGCATTAATTATAGTATCGTTAAATCTAATAAACTTATCAAACTCTCTAACAATTTTTGGATCGGCAATAAACTCCAAATGTCCTATTGGCAACTCTCCAAAAAAAGGATTTGACCTTATTATACCTATAGCTTCGTCTTCATCATCTTCGTCAAACTCGCCAAAGCCTCCTATTACAACATTATTATTCAAATGTAAAGCCTGTCTTAACAAATAATCTTCCATACCTTTTTGTTCGGCAAAAACTGCATCTATGCCAATTACTTTAGGTTCAAATTTTTGAAGAACTGTAATTTGTTTAGCCAACTCTGCTCGACTAAGATTACCAATATTTACAATAAAAATATTGGTGTCAGGAACCATATCATTATGTCTTAATTCTGAATAATATAAGTCGGTATAATCAAAATTATCAAAAAACTCATCTAAAGGATTAAACAGATCAACAGAATCTATAATAGCCCATAAAAGCAAAACAGCTAAAAATGTAAATATATTTATTATAAAAGCATCTAAAAAAGTATAATATTTTTTTGGTTTGCTCATATGCTCAAATTTATTCTCACATTTTTTATACAAATATAATTAATTTTTGAAAAACAACACTATAGAAAAAAATTTTTGCAAAAAAAATTAAAAAAAATTAATTTTTAGATAATGATTTAAAATTTAATCATTAATTTAAGATTAAATCTTCGTCCTGTTAAGTAGTTTGGAACTCCATATTGCCAACCACGTATGTCGGTTACAAAAGTGTATGAAATTTCATTTTTAATATCTATTAAATTAAATGCCTCAAGACTTAACCAAATAGATTTAAAATTAGACCAAAATTTCCTTGATGTAGCAAACTGACTTTCACCATCTAACAATTGTTTTGAAATACCTAAGTCTATTCGACGATATGGTTTAAATCTTGCTACTGGTTCTTTAGCTTTTTCAACTGGCAAACCTGTTCCAAACAATAAATTTATATAAGCTTGCCAAGTTTCGTGTTTTGGAATATAATCTTGGAAAAATATTCCAAAATTAAGTCTTTGGTCAGTTGGACGAGGTATCATATCTAAGTAAATAGTATCAATTGTTCCATCAGCATATCTTTTTCTATAAAAATCGCCTTCAATATCTTCTTGTGTTTGCATAATTGCCACGCTAAACCAAGATTCAGTTCCTGGAACAAATTCTCCATTAATTTTTGCCTCAAATCCCATACTATAACCTCGAGATAAATTATCCCCATAATATTTAATCCTCACATTATCAATATCATAAGGAATTAAATTATACATATATTTATAATATGCTTCTGTAACAAGTTTAAATGGTCGTCCCCAAGCCTTAAAAATATAATCGCCTCCTGCAACAATTTGATACGAAGATTGCGCTTTAATGTCTCTGTTAATACTTCCATCTAATTTTCGTATTTCCTTAAAAAATGCAGGTTGATGATATAATCCTGTAGAAAATCTAAAAACAATATCTTTTTTGCAATTTGGTTTAAATCCCATATTCAAACGCGGACTTATCAAAAATTCATGATTAAAGCTCCAATAATTAAATCTTAATCCCCCACCCATAGAAAATTCTCCAGCATCAAGTTTTATTAAATACGAATCTTGAATAAAGGCATTTAACCTGTTGCTATAAATTTTCATATTATCAATATCGGTTAGGAATAAAGGCACAATATCCCGATTTTCTGGAATTAGTTCCTGTTGCGAATATCCATAAGAGCCTAAAGAATATCCCGCCGAATCTATCATATTCCATTCATGAACAGAATAATCAAAGGTTTCGTAATTATATTGAGCTCCCCATAAAAAACTGTGATTTCCTGTTTTATAATTTCCTAAATATTTGAATGAAGTAACATAAGCGTTCAAATAATTCCTGGCATGATTTAGATAAGAACCTATACCTATGTTTGCTACGCTGTCGCCTAAGTTATCTGAACCTAATTGTTTATCTAATTCATTCAAATAATATTGCCCTAAAATGTCGAAAGTTTCTTGTTCTAAAGCGTAATACGAAGACAAAATAAACTTCATATCTAAATTTTTATTTTTCTTATATTTTGCAGTAAAAGCTCCTGTAGTATTTTGAAATTTATTTTTTTCTTGTCCTTCGAAATACATCATAATTTTTAAAGCCTCGTTTAAAGTTCCCCAAGAAGTTTCTCTATCTTCTGGAATAAAATTAAAAACATTACTACTTGCATTTGCCAAAAAACTTAATTCGAGTTTATCGCTTACATCATAAGTACAATATGTTTGAAAGTCGAAAAATTGAGGATCGTAATTTCCTTCTGTATCCAAAGTTCCTAAAACATATTTTGTTGTTTTATATCTAAGTCCTGTATTGTATCTAAAAAGGTGATTTTTGCTTACACCTTCGACATGAACATTTGTTCCTAACAGGCTAGCACTCAAACTTCCTCCAAATTGCGAAGGTTTTCTATATTTTATATCAAGTACAGATGACATTTTGTCTCCATATTGTGCCTCGAACCCACCAGCAGAAAACACGACACCAGAAACCATATCAGAATTAATAAAACTCATTCCTTCTTGTTGACCCGACCTAACGAGAATAGGTCTAAAAATTTCAATATCATTTACAAAAACTAAATTTTCATCAAAATTTCCACCTCTTACGCTATATTGCGAACTAAGCTCATTATTAGACGAAACCGAAGGTAAAGATTTTAACATATCTTCAAAACCACCTATAGTAGGAATTTTAAGAGAAATTTCAGGATTTAATCGTATTGCAGTTCCGTGTCTATCCGAACTTGCACTAATTTCTGCACTTGGCAAAATATTAGCAGCTTCGTATAATTCTACTTCAAGATTAAAAACTTCGTTGGGATTTAAATTTAGTAAAAATGTTTCTGTTTCAAAACTTAAATAAGAAACTTCAATATTTATATCAACAGAAGCAGGTACTGTTAATTCAAAATATCCTTTTTTATCGCTAGTTGTTCCTATTGAATGTCCTACAACACTAATATTTGCATATTGCAAAGCCTTTGATTTTGAGTCATGTACTATGCCTGTTAGCTTAGCAGTTTGAGAAAATGCAAAACTGCTAACCAAAAATAAAGCTATGATGTTAAATATTATTTTCAGTTTCATAAGCTAAGAAAACATAGTTATAACTAAAAGTCCGCAAATATATTGTTTTTAATTAATCTTTTGAATTAATTTCGGGATAAACTATGCGAGCATGATAAATATTTTTTATTTTTTCAGCAAATATTTTCTTAGCTTTATTGATTTGTTCTAGCGTAATGTTCACTTCATTAAACTGACCATCATTGAGTTGAGAGTCGATTATGTTAGAAACTGTATTTTGAATATTTTCTACAGTATAATCTTGCAAAGTTCTCGAAGCTGCTTCTATTGCATCAGCCATCATCAAAACAGCAGTTTCTATGCTATGTGGTTTAGGACCAGGATATTTAAAATTTGACATATTTGGTTCTAATCCAGGATTTGCATTTATCCATGAAACGTAAAAATATTTTGTTAAAGATGTACCGTGATGAGTCTCTATAAAATCTGCTACTTGAGATGGTAAGTTATATTTTTTTGCAATTAGCATACCTTCTTTAACATGAGAAATTATTTTCGTAGCACTTTCTTCAAAGTCTAATTCATTATGTATGTTAACACCTGATTGATTTTCAATAAAATATTCGGCATGATTGACTTTTCCAATATCATGATACAAAGCTCCTACCCTTGCAAGTATAGAATTTCCTCCTAAAACATTAACAACAGATTCAGCTAAATTAGACACTTGCATAGAATGTTGAAAAGTGCCAGGTGCTTGTTCGGAAAGTAATCTCAAAACTGGATGATTAATATCGCTCAATTCTAATAAAGTATAGTCAGAAACTAAGCCGAAAGCTTTTTCTAAAATATAAACAAAAGGCAAATATAAAAGAACTAAAAACGAGCTTACTGCAAATGGTTTTAACTCATTTATAAACTCAATACCAAGTCCTTTTCCTTTCATCAGAGAAAAACCTAAATTCAACACAACATAAACTCCAAAAACAATAAGCATTGTTACAAAAATATGTTGTCGTTTATGGCTTTTCCTCAAACTAAACATAGCTGCTAAACCTGCTAAAGTTTGAATTATTAAAAATTCAAATTGAGATGGTGCAAAAAATCCAACTATAAATAATGTAAATAAGTAAACAAAAAATGAAACTCTAAATTTATAAAAAGTCAGTATTAATAGTGGAAAAAGTACAAAAGGAATATTATTTATACTAAAATCGGTAAATTGGAAAACTATATAAACCGTTAAAATCATTATCAATATTTGAATAGAGAAAAAACTACTGGTTTTAAATGAATTCATTATTTCACAAGAAAAATTCAGAAAATAGACAAATAATATTGCAAAGAGTAAAGCAAAAACCAACAGAATCCCTAAACTAACACTCCAAGTGTTGTGTTGCAAATCTTTTGTCATATAGTTTTGCATAGAATTTAACACTTTACATTCATAGTCTCCTATAATATTTCCTTTTCGAATAATTACTTGTCCTGCTTGAATTACGCCTAAAATTGGACTTAAATTATCTATTTCTTCATTAATTTCTACTTCATTCAATTCTTGATTATACACTATGTTTGCTGGAATAGAATCCTGTGAAATTAAATTCTGAATCTCAACACACCAAACCGAATCAAGTATTTCAAGCATACATTTATCATAAATATCTAATAAGGCTTTGCTAAATTCTGATTTTGTGTAAAAATTATTAACAGAAATTAACTCAGGATGTCCATTTCTATCAAAATAAACTTGTTCTAACTTATTGTTAAAATCAAATTCAGAAAGCTCAATTATTCCACGATTATAATATGTTGCATTTATCGCTTCAAATTCTTTATAAAAACTTTCAAGTGTATTGATTTGTTTTCTTGTAGTACTCAATATAAAAATTTTATTGCTCCGTATTTTTAAAGAATCTAATATTTCTTCAATTTTAGTTTGCATTAAATATTTATATTCTTCAATTGCAGAACTATCTTTAATATAATGCGGTATAAAATTTTTTATTACACTATCTTTTTCCAAAGCAATTTCATCTTCAGTTTTATAAATAGGAAAATCAGTTTCTGCCACTAAACTTTCATAAAGCCAAGGTGTGCCTGGTTCATAAGAGTATTGAAATTGTTCTTTGCGTGGAAAAATAAATACAACTAAACTTACGCTTATAACAAAAAGAACAACTAAATAAATAAAAACACCCTTATTTTCAATTTTTCTTTTAATCATTTGTTCATTTTATGTATTAAACAAAAGCAAATATAATATTTTTAAATTTAAAAATGAATAAAGATTTTAAAATGAAGTGATAATTAAGAAAATTTGAATATTTTTTTGGTTTAAATAAAAGACATTTCAACTTTACTTAATAAGCATATATCAAATGAATAGCATTTTGTATTTTAATTTATAGTAAATTGTTTGCTAAAAGTTTAGAAAAACTTTATTTTTGCATAAAATACAGTTTATGCTCACAAAAAATAGTCTTTCAAAAATTCTTTCTGCTTCGGAAAGTTCCCATATAGAACGCACCGTATCTACCAACGATATGGATAAATTTTGTCAAGCTATTTGTGCCTTTTCCAACGATGTTTCGTCAAGTGGAAAGAATGGCTATTTAATTATTGGAGCACACAATGACGGGAAACTATCTGGCTTAAAAGTTGACGATAAGTTATTATTAAAAATATCCAACATTCGCACCGATGGCAATATTTTACCTCAGCCGACTATGAGTGTAGAAAAATTCTCTTTTGAAGATGGCGAGCAATTGGTTGTCGAAGTTCAACCCTCAGAATTTCCTCCTGTGCGTTATAGAGGACGTATTTGGGTAAGAGTTGGTCCAAGAAAAAGCACAGCAACAGAAGCGGAAGAAAAAATCCTAATGGAACGCCGTTTATCCAACATTCACACATTTGATGCCATGCCTTGCTTAGGAACAAACATCAACGATTTAGACGTAAAAATTATAGAAAAAGAATATTTACCTAAAGCAGTAGCAGAAGATATACTCGCCGAAGACAATCGTTGTATAGAAGAACAACTTGCTTCGCTTGGATTTTATGATTTGCGTTACAACTGTCCAACTAATGGAGCTATTGTACTTTTTGGAAAAAATCCAGAACGCTACCTACACGGCTCATATATTCAATATGTACATTTCAAAGGCAAAGACCGTGCTGGAGATATTATTAATGAGCATAAATTCGCAGGAAATCTTTGTCGGGAGCTTCCCAAAATTGATACGTTTATCGAAACCAGCATAGCACAAAAACGTCCTATTCCAGTAAGCGTACTTCGTGAAGAAACTTTTTCAAAATATCCATATTGGGCTACTCGCGAACTTTTAATGAACGCAATTATGCACCGCGATTACGAAACCAATGCTCCTGTCCAATTCTACGAATATGACGACAGAATTTAAGTACAAAATCCCGGTGGACTATACGGAAAAGTAACTCCAGAAAACTTCCCAAATGTCAGCGACTACCGTAATCCGTTCATCGCCGAAGCTATGAAAGTGTTGGGCTACGTAAATAGATTTAGTCGTGGTGTAGATAGAGTACAAAAAGAATTAATTGAAAATGGAAATGGTAAAGCAAAATTCGATTTTTCATTAGTAACTGCTTTTAGAGTAATAGAAAATGTTTCTGAAAAATATTTAGAAGAGGGATTTATATTAGAAAAAGCCCAAGAAAAAGCCCAAGAAAAAGCCCAAGAAAAAGCCCAAGAAAAAACCCAAGAAAAAGCCCAAGAAAAGCCTAAGAAATATATAAGTACTACCCAAGAAACAAATAATATTACCCAAGAATCTACCCAAGAAATATATAGTACTACCCAAGAAACAAATATTACTACCCAAGAAACAAACAATACTACCCAAGAAACTACCCAAGAAACAAATATTACTACCCAAGAAACAAACAATACTACCCAAGAAACAAACAATACTACCCAAGAAACTACCCAAGAAATATATAGTACTACCCAAGAAACAAATAATACTACCCAAGAAACAGATAATACTACCCAAGAAACATCCAAGAAACGTCCAAGAAACGTCCAAGAAACTACCCAAGAAATTATTTTGAGAATAATAAAAGAAAATCCACAAATAACTCAAAGTGAGCTATCTAAAACTATTGGGCTTACCATTAATGGCATAAAATATCACATGAAAAAGTTAACAAAAGCAGGCATCATCAAACACGAAGGACCAACAAAATCTGGCAAATGGATAATACTTAAAAAGTAATTACTTTTTAAAACCATTAATTGAATTAAAAATTCTATCAAAACTTAAATAAATATTAAAAAAGCCCAAGAAAAAGCCCAAGAAAAAGCCCAAGAAAAAACCCAAGAAAAAGC
>DAONZU010000012.1:0-17585 GCA_035406965.1 Bacteroidales bacterium | reverse complement strand
CCCAAGAAACAAATATTACTACCCAAGAAACAAACAATACTACCCAAGAAACAAATAATACTACCCAAGAAACAGATAATACTACCCAAGAAACATCCAAGAAACGTCCAAGAAACGTCCAAGAAACTACCCAAGAAATTATTTTGAGAATAATAAAAGAAAATCCACAAATAACTCAAAGTGAGCTATCTAAAACTATTGGGCTTACCATTAATGGCATAAAATATCACATGAAAAAGTTAACAAAAGCAGGCATCATCAAACACGAAGGACCAACAAAATCTGGCAAATGGATAATACTTAAAAAGTAATTACTTTTAACAGCATTAATTGAATTAAAAATTCTATCAAAACTTAAAAAAATATTAAAAAAGCCAAAGAAAAAGCCAAAGAAAAAGCCAAAGAAAAAGCCCAAGAAATATATAAGTACTACCCAAGAAAAGCCCAAGAAATATATAAGTACTACCCAAGAAACAGATAATACTACCCAAGAAACTACCCAAGAAGCAGATAATACTACCCAAGAAACGTCCAAGAAACGTCCAAGAAAAATCAACAATATATCTACATTTTTTTGAATAATTATAATTGAGAAATTCTTAATTCTCAATTATAAATTCTTAATTCAAAAAAACGGATTATACTTAATTTCATCTTCGATAGTAGTTTCAGGTCCATGACCGGGGAAAACAATAGTTTGTGGATTGAGAGTAAAAATTTTGTTTTTAATATTTTCTATCAACGTCTCATAATTTCCGCCAGGCAAATCAGTTCTACCAATGCTTTGCTGAAATAAAGAATCGCCTACAATTAAAATATTATCTTTCTCGACATGAAAAACTACACCACCTGGAGTATGTCCAGGACAAGTAATTACTTCAATATTTGTATTACCAAATGTAATAATAGACTTGTCTTTTAAATCTAAATCTGCTTGCGGTGGTTTTTCCATAACAAAACCATAGGCATAAGCAAAGTTTAAAGAATTATCAACCAAGTAATTATCTTCAAAATTCATTAAAATTGGGACATTATATGTATTTTTTAAATGAAAATTTCCACAAATATGGTCTAAATGTCCATGAGTATTAAGAATATATTTGAGTTTTAAATTTTTTGTAGTTATAAAATTTTTCAATCTTTCAAATTCATAATTAGAATTTGCAGCTCCATCAATTATTACAGCTTCATTTGTTTCGTCATAAAGCAAATAAGCATTAGTTTGAAAATCATTAACAACAAAAGTTTTAATTTTTGCCATATTATTCAATTTTATAGTTATCTAAATTATGTTTCCAACGCCTGTGCGACCAAAGCCAATATTCAGGTTTTTCAAGTATATCTTTTTCTAATCTATTAAAATAAATTTTTGTTACCTCCCCTGCTTCTAAATCTTTTGGCGATTCAATCAATCTTTCAAATTCTAATGAATAATATCCTCTTTTTAGTTTTGAAATTTTTAAATATAAAATTGGTAATCCTACCTTTTTCGCATAAGCTTCGGGTCCATACAAACAAGCAGTAGGACGATTTAAAAATTTAATTTTAAAAGCTTTTTCAACATTTGCAGGACTTTGGTCGGCAGCCATAATTATAGCAACAGGTTTTGGTGGAATATTTGCAAAAATTTCTCTTGTTTTACTAACTTCAACCATTTGCATTCCAAATCTACGGCGACGTTTTAAACCATATCTTTCGCTAAATTTATTACTTAAAGGTAAATATAACGCCACAGCCTGATGCTTTATTCCCAAATCTGTACCTAAAATTCCATATTCCCAGTTTCCATAATGGCTGGTAAGACACATTACAGATTTATTTTCATCATAATACGAATTAATAATTTCTGTATTTTTAAGTATATATCTTTTTTCTATCTTTTTTTGGCTAATGCTCATTCCCTTTACCGACTCCAAAGTAATATCCATTAAATGATGAAAAAACTCCTTATTCATCTTATTTATTTCTTGGTCTGACTTGTATGGGAAACATTTGCTCAAATTATCATAAGCAACAGCTCTACGATATTTTACAACATAATATAAAACAAAAAATAGTAAATCGGATAAAAGATAAATTACCCAAAATGGTAAAAGCCAAAATATGGCTACCAAAATTCTAAATGCTATAAATTCTAAAAATTTCATTAAAATTTTACCGAAGCAAAGTTAAATAAAATTACTAATTTTTAAAATTTTTCTATATTTGCAGTTATGAAACTTAAATTTTAATTAATATACATAAATTTTAAGAATGAAAACACAGTTTCTTAGCATAATATTTTGTTTTATTTTTTGTTTTTCGGGCAACTATATTTTCGCACAAACAGATAGTTTAAATGCAAAGAATCACAACAAATATCATGCTACACAAACATTAGATAAAGATTCTATTAAAATAATTAGAGAACAACTTATTGATTCAATTATTGACTATGCAAAGACTTTTGTAGGTTTAAAATATCGTTGGGCTGGAATTACTCCTGCTGGTTTTGATTGTAGCGGTTTTATATATCATATTCACAGACATTTTAATTTACCGATGCCACGCATGTCGAAAAACTCAAGCATGATGGGCGATAGAGTTCATATAGACAGCCTGCAACCCGGCGATTTGGTTTATTTTAAAACTCGCTCAGCAATAAATAATACAATAGGTCATGTTGCAATGGTAATTGAAAAAGTTCCTGATTCTTTTATTATGATTCACTCTGCAAGTCATGCAGGTTTGGTAATTGAAAATTTTATTGAATATTCATACTATGTCAGTCGTTATTTATACGCAACCAGATTGCCAGACGAGTTTTATTTACGTCAATGGAATGACAGCTTAATGGAAGTATATAAACACCAAAATTTTGATATTTATAACGAGCACAAACAAGCTGTGATATTAGCCGAACAACCAGAAGGAACAACAGAACTTATTTACACAGTAAAATCAGGAGATGTGCTTGGCAGAATTGCTTCGTGGTATAAAGTTTCGGTTAATGAACTCATGGCTTGGAATGGACTTGGCTCAACAAGACTTTCTATAGGACAAAAACTAAAAGTTTATGTAAAAGATGCTCTTGTTTCAACTTACAAAGGTGTTGACCAAATGAGTTATGATGACAAACAACGATTAGCAGGAGTTAGCACAACCACTACCTCAACAAATACAGAAGTTAAAAAAGACCCTGCTTACGAATATTACACAGTACAAGCTGGAGATAATCCATATTCTATTTCTAAAAAATTCCCTGGCACTACCGCCGATGGCATAATGCAACTAAACGGAATTACAGACCCCTCAAAATTACGAATTGGGCAAAGTTTAAAAGTTAGGAAAAAGTAAGTCAGTTAAAAGTTAAAAGTCGAAAGTTAAAAGTCGGATTTTCAATAAACTATGCAGTATAGCGCCGTCTCTTACCTATACAAATCCCAAATAAATAAAAGCGGTATTGTATTTTAGAAAACACAAAATATTATTGAAATTGTATTCACAAGAATACATCAGAAGTGTTGGAGCGAGCTAATCGTAGCGAAAGCCGAGTGAGCAGAGTGAGCAGAGTGAGCGAAGCGAGCGAAGCGAACTCTGCGAAGCAATAGACGCGTCAGCCACTTTTAACTTTCGACTTTTAACTTTTAACTGTTAGACAATTCCTTCCCGCATCAAATCGTGCATATGCACAATTCCCAAATATTTATTGTCTTCGACCACAACAACTTGGCTTATATTATTTGCTTTAATAACCGAAAGGGCGTTTATTGCAAGGCAGTCTTTTTCAACCATTTTAGGTTTATCAGACATTATATCTTTAGCTTTTAAATTAATAAACTCAGAAGGATATTTTTCTAACATTCTTCTTAAATCTCCATCAGTAATTATGCCTAACATCATATCATTTTCATCAACAACAGCAGTTGCTCCAAGCCTTTTGCCTGTAATTTCAGAAATTACTTTTGTAATATTATCATTAGGTTTTACTTTTGGTTTAGCATTTTGAATATAAATATCATCTACACGCAAATATAATTTTTTGCCTAAAGAACCTCCTGGGTGAAATCTTGCAAAATCTTTTGCTGTAAAACCTCGCATTTGCAACAAAGCCAACATTAAAGCATCGCCCATAACCAACTGAGCAGTAGTACTTGATGTAGGTGCTAAATTATTAGGACAAGCCTCGCTATCGACTGTTGTTAATAGAACATAGTCGGCACTTTTAGCTAAAAATGAATCTTCTTCGCCAACTATTGCCACTAATAAATTACCATTATTTTTAATTAATGGAATTAAAACTTTTATTTCCGGTGTATTTCCACTTTTCGACAAACAAATTACAATATCATCTTTTTGTACAATTCCTAAATCGCCATGTATAGCATCTGCTGCGTGCATAAAAATTGCTGGTGTACCTGTCGAATTTAAACTTGCAACAATTTTATTACCAATAATTGCACTCTTACCAATACCTGTAATTATAACTCTGCCAGTAGATTCAAAAATTTTATTTACTACTTCTGCAAAACTTTCGTCAATATAATTAACCAAATTAGAAATTGACTCTGCTTCTAAAACAATAGTTTTTTTAGCAATTTCTATAATTTTTTCAATATTATTTTTTTGCATTCGATTTTTTTTGCTAATTTAGTACTTATTTTAATATGAAACTTAATTAAAATATTAAAAATTTAGTTAAATAAGTTTAAAAACATATACTTATTAAATTTTAATTTTTAACTTTGACTAAAATAATAGATTTTCAGATTAATGTTTTAATATACAATATATATTAATTATAGTAAAAGAGATTTTAAATGACAGATAAAGAAAAACAAATTTTTGAAGTTTTAAAGAAATATTTTGGATTCGACAATTTTAAAGGTCAACAAAAAGAAGTAATTTTAAGCCTACTTGATGGACATGATTCTTTTGTGTTAATGCCAACAGGTGGTGGTAAATCTTTATGTTACCAATTGCCAGCATTAATATTAGAAGGTACAGCAATTGTTATTTCTCCATTAATTGCATTGATGAAAAATCAAGTTGATGCTATGCGTGGTTTTAGCTTAGACAGTGGCGTTGCACATTTTCTAAATTCATCATTAAATAAAACCGAAACAAATATTGTTAAAGAAGATGTTTTAAGTGGCAAAACAAAACTTTTATACGTAGCTCCTGAATCTCTTACCAAAGAAGAGAATGTTGAGTTTATGAAAAAGTTCAAAATATCTTTCTTTGCTATTGATGAAGCACATTGTATCAGCGAATGGGGACATGATTTTAGACCAGAATACAGAAGAATTAGACCAATAGTTGACACAATAGGAAGAACTCCAATAATGGCTTTAACGGCTACTGCAACGCCTAAGGTTCAACATGATATTCAAAAAAACCTTGACATGTTAGATGCGAAAGTTTTTAAAGCTTCGTTCCGCCGACATAATTTATATTATGAAGTTAGACCAAAAATAAATGCTTCAAAAGAAATTATTAAATATATAAAAAATAATCCCGGAAAATCTGGAATTATTTATTGTTTAAGTCGAAAAAAAGTTGAAGAACTTGCAGAACTTTTAGTTGTTAACGACATTAAAGCTTTGGCATATCATGCGGGAATGGACGCTGCTGTGCGTTCTCAAAATCAAGATATGTTCTTGAACGAAGAAGCAAATGTTATTGTTGCAACCATAGCTTTTGGAATGGGAATAGACAAGCCCGATGTTAGATTTGTTATTCACTACAATATTCCAAAAAGTTTAGAAGGCTATTATCAAGAAACTGGTAGAGCTGGCAGAGACGGTGGCGAAGGAAAATGTATAACTTTTTATAGCTACGACGATATACAAAAGCTCGAAAAGTTTATGCAAGGAAAACCAGTAAGCGAACAAGAAATCGGTAAGCAATTACTATTCGATACAGTTTCATATGCAGAGTCAAGTGTTTGTAGAGTTAGACAACTCTTAAACTATTTTGGCGAAGAAATGAAAGAAAATTGCGGAAACTGTGATAACTGCTTAAATCCAAAACCTAAATTCGAAGGTAAAGAAGATATTTTAACTGTTTTGGAAACAATAATGCTTGTTAAAGAAAAATTTAAAGCCGAACATATTGTAAATATTCTTACAGGCAAGAAAACTGCAGAAATTGCAACCTTCAAACATCAAGATTTGCCAATTTTTGGAACAGGTGGACAAGACCAAGCCAGACATTGGAAAGCTGTTATCCGTCAAATGCTTATTGCTCAATTTATTGAAAAAGAAATAGTTAACTATGGACTTTTAAAAATTACTGACAAAGGAAGAGATTATTACGAAAAGCCATATTCAGTTTTATTAACAAAAGACCATAATTACGAAGATGCCGAAGATGATAACGATGGAGGAATGTTTGTAGGCGGTTCGGCAACAGACGAAGAATTGTTTGCAATGCTTAAAGATTTAAGAAAATCAATAGCAAAAAAACATAAACTACCACCTTATGTAATTTTTAGCGACCCTTCATTGCAAGATATGGTTATCCAATATCCTATTACCATGGACGAGCTAACAAACATCACTGGTGTAGGACAAGGAAAAGCTCAAAAATATGGCGAAGAATTTATTAAACTTATTAGCAAATATGTTGAAGAAAACGAAATTGAAAGACCTCAAGATTTTGTTATAAAATCAGTAGTTAATAAATCAACTAACAAAGTTTTTATTATTAAAAACATTGATAGAAAAATGCCTCTTGAAGAAGTTTGCAATGCATTAGGAATAGAAATGGACGAACTAATTGAAGAAATTGAAGCTATAGTAAATTCTGGAACAAAAATAGATATTGATTATTATTTAAGGTCTATATTAGATGACGATATTATAGATGACATTTTTGCATATTTTAGAGAAGAAGCAGAGTCAGATTCTATTGAAGATGCAATCGCTGATTTAGAAGACGAATATAGCGAAGAAGAAATTAGATTAGTTAGAATTAAATTCTTGTCTGAAGTAGCTAACTAATTTAGATAATCTTACGATTTTTCCATTTTGGTTTGTAAAAAAACGGAATTATAGGAATAAATACCACATATAAAGGATGAAACAATTGCACTAATGGCAAGTAAATCAAATATTTACTTTGTTTATAAAATTTACTTATAGGTATTAAAAATAATAATTCAACAACAAATTTTGCAACAAGAACTGCAATCAACAAAGCATAAAATTTTGTAAAAAACAAAGTTAAAATAACTAAAAAAAGTAAAGAAAATGCCGAAAAGTATGTTGTAAGAGCTACAAAAATTGAAAATGCGTTTCTATAACCCGAGATCTTAGAAGCCCATCTAACTCGCTGATTAAGAAACCCTTGTAAAGAAGACGGAGCAGATGTTTCAACACAAGCATCATAAGATTTCAAAAAATCCACCTTATATTTTGACGATACATAATGCAATAAAAACACATCATCACCTGAAGAATATTCATTATTAAAGTCTGCTCCTACTTCATTTAAAATGCTTTTGCAAATACAATAATTTGCTCCATTGCACATAAATGCTTTGTTCAGAAAAAATCCTGCTGCTCCACTCCCAGTCATGCTCATAAATTCTAAAGCAAATATTTTTTCAAGAAATTTATTAGAATCTTTAAATTTCACAGGTCCACAAAGCATTTGCACATTATTTTTTTGTTGATATGCCAACATTGTTGAAATCCAATTTTTAGGCAACACACAATCGGCATCTGTAAAAAATAAAATTTCTCCTTGAGATTTTGAAATTCCAAACCTTAATGCAGCTTTTTTGCCTGCAAGCTCTTCGGGCAAATTATAAAGTTTTATTCTTTCATCTGAAAAAGAATTCAAAACTTCTAAAAAATTATCTTCGCTATGGTCGTTTACTAAAATAATTTCAAAATTTGGAGCATTGTTTTGATGTAATAAACTGTCAATTAGTTGTTTAAGATTAGCCCTTTCGTTTCTAAATGCAATAATAACACTTAGTTTTTTTGAAAAATCATTACACTTTTCAGCAAAAGTTTTTCTTTTAATAAATGCAAAAGTAAATATTAAAAGAACAATCAAATAGATTGAAATTAGTGCTATGCTTATCCAAGTTAAAATCATCAAACTTTTACAAATAAAAAAAGAGTTTGTCTCGCAACAAACTCTCTATATCTACTAAGGTGTTTCAAAAGTGTTCAACTTAAAAACACTTTTAACTCTATGATGCAGTTGACATTTATGAGACACCGACTTATTTTACAATTTATGAATTACCAATCCTGAACGCAACTTAGGCTCAAACCAAGTAGTCTTAGGAGGCATAATATTTCCTGTATCAGAAATATTTAATAATTGGTCCATAGAAACTGGATATAAAGCAAAAGCTACTTTCATTTCGCCAGAATCAACGCGTTTTTTCAATTCGCCTAAACCTCTAATTCCACCAACAAAGTCAATTCTATTGCTACGTCTCAAGTCTTTAATTCCTAAAATTTCATCAAGTACATATTTTGATAGTACATTAACGTCAAGAATTTCGATTGGGTCATCATCATTATAAGTTCCAGGTTTTGCGTTAAGTTTATACCAATTACCATCTATATACATTGAAAACTCATGTAAAGCAGCTGGTTTGTAAATTTCTGCACCCATTTTTTGCATATAAAATTTATCTGCAACTTTTGTTAAGAATTCTTCTTGAGATAAACCATTCAAATCTTGTACTACACGGTTATAGTCCATAATTTTAAGTTGTTTATCTGCAAAAATAACAGCCATAAAATAATTATATTCTTCTTTTCCTGTATGGTTAGGATTATTTTCGGCTCTTTCTTTTCCTATTCTGCTTGCTGCAGCAGTTCTATGATGTCCGTCAGCCACATAAAACACAGGAACTTTAGTTGCAAATAATTCTTCTATTCTTTGATTTATTTTTGCATCTCTAATTACCCAGAAATGATGTCCAAAACCATCTTCAGCAACAAAATCGTATTCTGGCTCTTGGTTTTTTACAATATTATCGATAATTGCATCAAGTTCATCAACTGCTCTGTAAGAAAAGAAAACAGGCTCAATATTGGCGTTTGTATATTTTGTTAAAGTCATTCTGTCTTCTTCTTTATCTGGACGAGTTAACTCATGTTTTAAAATTACGCCATTATAATAATCTTCATAAAAAGCACATCCAACAATACCGTATTGAGTACGTCCTTCCATAGTTTGAGCATAAATATAAAATTTAGCTTCTTTATCTTGAACAAGCCAGCCTTCTTTTTGCATTTTTTCAAAATTCTCAACAGCTTTTTCATAAACTACGCTACTATGAATATCTGTTCCTGCTGGTAAGTCAATTTCGGCACGAGTTACATGCAAAAGAGATTCTTTTTTGCCTTTTGCCATTTGTGCTGCTTCTGCACTATTCATCACATCATAAGGTAAACACGAAACATTCTCAACCAAATGTTTTGGTGGACGCAATCCTTTAAAAGGTTTTACTACTGCCATTTTATATAATTTTAAAAGTTACTAAAAATTTTTTCGCAAATATAGTTTTTTTATACAAATTAAAAAATGTGTTAAATAATATGCGAAAAAAAATAATTAAATCTTATTCTTGTTTTAAACTTTGTAGCACCTATACCAAACAATTACGCCTTGCCCGTAAGGGCAACATGTGATTAACCGTAAGATTTATCTTACGGTGAAAACATCCACACACCACTTCGCCCGCAAGGGCGACACAATAAAGTCAGTTAAAAGTTAAAAGTATAAAGTTTTAAGCATTGTGTTGCCCTACGGGCAAGGCTTTCGACGGTCTAAATACCGCAGGCTTCGCCTACGGTTAATCACATGTTGTCCTACGGACAAACCCTTGATAGTCTTACATTGTCCTTACGGACAATTATATATGTATAAGCTGTTTAAAATGTTGCAGCACCCAAACACAATAAATTGCACCTGATTATCAGAGACTTAACGGGTACTGCAAAAAAAAATACAAAGAACAGGATATACGAGAAAATAATCAATTAAATCTTATTGTTTCTGCGGGACTAATTTTTGACACTAACATTGAAGGCAAAATCATCATTATCAGTGTAATAACTAAAGAACCAATATTTAATAACAAAAGATGAATTAAGTCTAAATTGATTGGAACTACAGACACATAATAAGAATCTGCATCTAAAGTAATTATTCCAAAATATTTTTGCAATAAACACAAACCTATTCCAATAATATTTCCGATAAGCATTCCTCGCGAAATTAAAAAGCCCGCCACATAGATAAAAACTTTTGCAACTTTAACATTTGAAGCACCAATACTTTTTAATATACCTATCATATTTACTCTTTCTAAAATTATCACAAGCAAGCCCGAAATCATATTAAAGCCTGCTACTGACAGCATTAGAACTAAAATTACCCACACATTTATATCTAATAAAGAAAGCCAATCAAAAATTCCCGGATAATCTTCTACAATGCTCTTTACTTTTATCATACCACCATCAGCACTTAAATAATTACCCACTAACCTACTGACTTTTATTTCCATGTCCATTATTTTAGAAAAATCGTGAATTTTAACTTCAAATCCAGTTATTTCATCATCTTTCCAATCGTTAAGTTTGCGTAAGTGCTTAATATCACATAAGACAAAAATTTTATCTAAATCCTCTAATTTAGTTTCGTAAATTCCAATTATAGTAAACTTTCTCATTCGTGGTGGCTCTTGAATGAAATAAGCCGAGAAACTATCACCAACATTTAATTTTAGTGCATTTGCAATACTCGCAGAAACAACAACTCCATTATTTCTACTCGAATCACTTATTAATAATGTATCGCCTTCGGTTAAATATTGCTTAAAAAATTTCCAATCAAAATCATTATCTATTCCTTTAAAAATCACGCCTTGCAAATCTTCTTCTGTCTTAGCAATTCCAGCTTTAATTATAAACATATTTACGGTTTCTACACCTTCAATTTGTTTAAGTTCAGAAAGCCAAGTTTGTGATTTGCTTATAGGATAAGTTTCGTAAGAAGTATTATTATCAAAATTTACAATTTGCAAATGCGAGCCAAAGCCAACAACTTTATTTGTAATTTCATTTTTAAATCCTGTAACAATAGCGATAGACAAAATCATTACCGCTATTCCCAATGCAATACCGCCTATAGCCACAGCTACAATAGGACGACTAAACGTGTGCTTAGCATGTTTTTTGCTAACTATTCTCTTTGCTAAATAAAGTTCTGTGTTCAATTCAAAAATTTTTATGTAAAAGTATAAATTTTAAGTGAAAATCAATCACTATTTATTTACATTTTTCAATTTAAAATAATACCTTTGTGCAAAAATAGAAAATAGAAATGGAAAATATTCAAAAATTAGAAAAAATTGCAAGTCAAGTTCGCAGAGACTTACTTAGAATGATTCATGCAAAAAAATCAGGACACCCTGGTGGATCTTTAGGCGTTACAGACCTTTTAGTATGTCTTTATTTTGAAATAATGGACCATAATAAAGATTTTAAAATGGACGGAAAAAATGAAGATATATTTTTCTTATCCATTGGTCACACTTCTGCTGCATGGTATAGTGTTTTAGCACGTTCAGGATATTTTCCAGTAAAAGAATTAGCAAGTTTTAGAGCTATAGATTCTCGACTTCAAGGACACCCTGCTACTGCTGAAGGCTTGCCCGGAGTGAGAATTGCATCTGGCTCTTTAGGTCAAGGTTTGTCAAATGCTTGTGGAGCAGCTCTTGCAAAAAAATTAAATAATGATAAAAAATTTGTTTATTGCTTGTTAGGCGATGGCGAAATTCAAGAAGGACAAGTATGGGAAGCAGCTTTGTTTGCACAAGCACGAAAAATTGACAACCTAATTGCTTTTATCGACTACAACGGACAACAAATTGATGGAACAATTGAAGATGTGATGAATTTAAAAAATCTTCGCCAAAAATGGGAAGCATTTAATTGGATAGTTTTAGAATGCAACGGAAATAATATGCAAGAGCTTATTTCAACAATAAAAAAAGCACAAGAACTATCAGGAAAAGAACAGCCAATAATGATTTTGTCGAAAACTGAAATGGGACATGGAGTTGACTTTATGACAGGCTCGCACAAATGGCATGGAGTTCCACCAAGCGACGAACAATTAGAAAATGCACTTTCACAACTTGAAGAAACTTTAGGTGATTATTAAAATATAAATTTTGAAAAAAATAGTTATATCCATATTATTTATTTTAGGCTTTTTTATAAACCTTAATGCTCAAATAAAAAATTATCCTGAGCCAGAAAAACCTTTAACAAGAATTTTAATAATTTTCGACGCTTCTACCAGCATGATGCAACAATGGGAAGGCGGTTTAAAAATTGTAAAAGCTAAAGAGCTATTAAACGAATTATTAGATTCATTAGCAAGCGTTCAAAAAACTCAAGATTTAGAAGTCGCTTTTAGGGTTTACGGACACCAAAGTCCCGACCATTTGATGGATTGTTTCGACTCAAAACTTGAAGTTTCATTTGGAGCAAATACAATAGGAATGATTAAAGACAGGCTTAAAACTATTCAAGCAACAGGAACTACACCTATCGCCTACTCTCTTGGAAAAGCAGAATACGACTTTCCAGAATGTTCTGACTGTAGAAATATTATTATACTTATTACAGACGGATTAGAAATGTGTGACGGAGTTCCTTGCGAAGTAAGTGTTGCTTTGCAGAAAAAAGGTGTAGTTCTTAAACCATATATAATTGGCATTGATATCGACATTAGAGTTTCTGACTTATTATCTTGTATGGGAAATTATTTTGATGCAAGTAGCGAAAAGGAATTTAAAAGAGCCATCAATACTATTGTTGGACAAGTTACAAACCTTACAAGCGTTCAAGTAAATTTATTAGACACTAATGGAAAACCAACCGAAACAAACGTAGCAATGTCTTTCCACGACAACTTTTCTGGCGATATACGCTATACCTACATGCACACTCTAAACAAATCAGGTCAACCAGACACCATATATTTAGATATACTTTCTATTTATGATTTAAAAGTTCACACTATACCGCCTGTTTATTTAGACAGCATAAAATTAGAAGAAGGTATTCATAATATTATAAGTGTTCCTGCACCACAAGGATATTTATTTGTTGATATAGACGGAGTTGCGCCCGAAAATTCTCAAATAAAATGTATTGTTCGTCAAACTGGGCTACCACAAACTATGTATATTTTAGATGCGGACAAAAAGCAAAAACTTATTACTGGACTTTATGATTTAGAAATTTTAACAACGCCCAGAACTTATGTTGATGCAGTGCTTATAGAACAATCAAAAACAAAGAAAATTACTATCCCAGAACCGGGAGATTTAATAATAAATTTTAAAAATCCTGCTTTTGCAAGTTTACTTTACGAAAAAGGAGATGTATTAACCAATTTATATGATTTTACACCAGATAAAACACATTATAAATTTAGATTGCAACCAGGATATTACAGAATTATTTTTAGAGAACAAAGACATTCTAAGAGTACCAACACAGGTGAGTTCAAATTTAGAATTAAATCAGGAGAATTTAGAGTAGAAAATTTATAAAACATAACAAAATGAGCAAATATACTTATACAGAAAAAAAAGACACTCGTTCAGGATTTGGAGCTGGACTTGCAGAATTAGGAAAAATTAACAAAGATGTTGTTGCTTTATGTGCCGACCTAACTGGTTCATTAAAAATGAATGAGTTTCAAAAAAATCATCCCGACAGATTTTTTCAAGCAGGAATTGCAGAAGCAAACATGATGGGAGTTGCTGCAGGCTTAACTATAGGCGGAAAAATTCCTTTTGCAGGAACTTTTGCAGGATTTGCAACAGGTAGAGTTTACGACCAAGTTCGTCAAGCTATTGCATATTCAAATAAAAATGTAAAAATTGCTGCTTCACATGCAGGAATAACTTTAGGCGAAGATGGAGCTACTCATCAAATTTTAGAAGATATAGGACTGATGAAAATGCTACCGAATATGACTGTTGTTGTTCCTTGCGATTATAATCAAACAAAAGCTGCTACAATAGCAATAGCCGAACATAAAGGACCTGTATATCTTAGATTTGGTCGTCCTGCTGTGCCTAACTTTACTGACCCAAACCAAAAATTTGAAATTGGTAAAGCAGAATTATTATACGAAGGAAAAGATGTAACTATCTTAGCAACAGGACATTTAGTATGGAAAGCAATTGAAGCCTGCGAAATTTTATTACAAAAAGGAATTAAAGCCGAAGTTTTTAATATTCATACAATTAAACCTTTTGATAAAGAAACTGTCTTAAAATCAATTAAGAAAACTAAAGCTATGGTTTGTGCAGAAGAACATATGCTAAATGGTGGTTTAACAGATACAGCAGCTCAAATGACTGCACTTAACTTCCCTATTCCAATAGAAGCAGTTGCTATAAACGACACTTTTGGAGAAAGCGGAACGCCAGACCAATTGATGGAAAAATACGGCTTAACAACTAATAATATTGTTCAAGCTGTTGAAAAAGTTTTGAAAAGGAAATAATTTTTGATGACGAAAACCAAAGAAGAAGATATAATTAATTTAATTTCTAATCCAGAAACTGTAAAGCAAGGCTTTGAAATTTTAGTAAAAACTTATTCAAAACAATTATATTTTCATATAAGACGTATGTTAATTGTACACCAAGACGCTGATGATGTTTTACAAGAAACTTGGTTAAAAGCATATACTCAAATTGATAAATTTAGATTTGAATCGTCGATTTACACTTGGTTATACAGAATTGCTACAAATAATTGCTTAAACTTTTTAGACAAAAAGAAAAGGCAGTTTGTTTTTTCATCATACAATTACGAAGATGGCTTGGCAGAAAAATTAGAAAGCGATAAATATTTTGATGGCGATGCATTACAACTAAAACTTCAAAAAGCGGTTTTAAAACTTCCCGAAAAACAAAGATTGGTTTTTAATATGAAGTATTACGACGAAATGAAATATGAAGAAATTTCAGAAATTTTAGGGACAAGCGTTGGAGCTTTAAAAGCTTCGTATCATCATGCAACAACAAAAATTGAAAAATATATTAACGAAGATTAAACCTTAATAGTTTTAAACTGTCTAATTTAAGATTATGAAGACACTTAATGACATAGAAAAAAAGAATAATTTTAAAGTACCAGAGGATTATTTTGATAATGTAGAAAAAGAAATTATCGACAAAATAAACTCAGACCAAGTACCTAAAAAGCCTACTCCATATCAAATTTTAAAGCCATATTTATACATGGCTACTGCTGTTCTTATTTTAGCTATTGGATTTAAAGGCATGATAAAAATTAGTGCTAACAAGCAAGACAAAAAAATAATTACAGAAACTAACGAAGCTAATTATACTTTTGATGATATGGTTTCTGAACTAAGTTATTATGACGACATGGCACTTTACGAATATATCAACGATGAAAATGATGATTATTGGAATTCTGAATTAATTACTAATGATGAAGACCTCGCATATTTAGAAGATTATTTAACACAAAATTATTTAGAATATGAACTTGAATAAAATAAACAACATGAAAACACAAATAATAATTATTGCTATATGTATTTTTAGCAGTTTAAATCTTTTTGCACAAGAACACAGAAATAAAGGAAAAGCTTGCAGATTAGATAATGAAAAAATGTATGCTGAAAAAGTTGCATTTATAAGTGCAGAACTTAATTTGAGCGTAAGCGAAGCACAAAACTTTTGGCCCCTTTATAATGAGTTTAATGAAAGCATGAGCAAACTATTTGACCAAGAAAGAGAAATAAATCACTATTTAAAGTCAAATTTAGAAAATGCAAGTGAAAAAGAGATTTCAAGCAAACTTGATGAATTAATGCAAATCAAAACCGACAGAGTCGATTTAGAAACTAAATATCATAAAAAGTTTTGCAAAGTTTTACCTATAAATAAAGTTGCCCTACTTTACAAATGCGATAGAGATTTCCGCAAACACCTATTACACAAATATAAAGGACATAAAAAAGAGGAGAAGTAAATTTGATTTTATTCTTTGTTTCCCTCTACCCCATTTTTCTGATTGCCCACAGTCCCATAAAAGTAATAAAGCCGTTCAACAGTAAGAGTTCGTAGCCTGTATTATAATCTGCATATTTTTTCAAAAGATAAGAAATTAAATAGCAAAGTATTGGACTTAAAATTGCGATTATTGGAACGATTTTATCTCTTACTTTATATTTTGTAAATAAACCAAAAGCATAAAGTCCTAAGAGTGGTCCATAAGTATAGCCAGCAATAGCATAAATTGCATTTATAATGCTTTTTTCGTTAACGATATTAAATATTATTATCATTATTGCCATTAAGAAAGAAATAGCAAGATGAACCCAAGTTCTTGTTTTTTTAATTTGTTGTTCGGTTTTATTTTTTATTCCAATAATATCAACTGTAAACGAAGTTGTAAGAGCAGCTAAAGCAGAGTCGGCACTTGAATATGCCGAAGCCATTAAACCTATTAAGAATAAAATTAAAACAACAGGTCCTAATTGAGTAGTTGCAACATAAGGATATAAATTATCGCCTGCAATAAGTTCTGAATCTGCTGGTATTCCAATAGAATTCACAAAAGTCATCAATAAAATTCCAAGAGATAAAAACAATAGATTTGCAGGTAAAAATGCTACACCATAAGTCAGCATATTTCGTTTTGCTTCTTTAATATTTCGGCAAGATAAATTTTTCTGCATCATATCTTGGTCTAAGCCTGTCATCACTATAGTGATAAACGCACCACTTAAAAATTGTTTTAGAAAATGCTGAGACGAACGCCAATCTTTAAATTCAAAGACTTTTGACATTTCGCTATTATTTATAGTAGAAACAATTCCAGAAAAATCAAGACCTAATTCACGAGCTACAATTATTATAGTTGCAATAAGAGCTGTGAAAAGAAAAATTGTTTGCAGAGTATCTGTCCAAATTATTGTTTTTATTCCGCCTTTAAAAGTATATAGCCAAATTAAAAGAATTGTTACTATAACCGTTACCCAAAATGGAATATTTAATTGATTAAAAATTACTATTTGCAAGACATTTGCAACCACATAAAGACGTGCAGCCGAGCCAATTGACCTTGAAAGCAAGAAAAAAGAAGCACCGGTTTTATATGAAAATCTTCCGAAACGTAAATCTAAATAAGTGTAAATCGAAGTTAAATTTAACCTATAATATAATGGTAAAAGTACATGAGCAATTACGACATAACCAGCCACAAAACCCAGAACCATCTGTAAATAAGTCATTTGTGTGGTCTGCACCCAACCGGGAACGGAAATAAAAGTAACTCCCGAAATTGAGGAGCCCAACATTCCAATTGCTACAATATACCATGGCGATTTTTTATTACCTAAGAAAAAGCCAGCATTATTTACATTTCGAGATGTAAAAAACGACACTATCAGCAATACCCCAAAATAACTTAGTACAATTATGAAAATCAATAACGGACTCATATAGTAATTTTAAATTTTTACAAATTTCAACATATAAAAACTAATATCTATGT
>DAONZU010000011.1:0-37710 GCA_035406965.1 Bacteroidales bacterium | reverse complement strand
AGCAGAGTGAGCTTGCGAACTCTGCGAAGCAAGTACAGACAAACTTTGCATTAAAGAAATTTTATCTATCATTGTGAAGTTTTTAAAAACTCACTACTAAACACTAAAAACTCAACACTAAAAACTCTTTACCTTCTGTAAGTTCGCAAGCTCGGTTCAACTTTATGAACTTTACGAACTTTATAAACTTTTAACTGATTTTCCCCATCTATCGTAGGTTATTTCAATTTGCATTAAATCTAAAATTCTAAAAATAACAGTATTAACTAAGTCTTCAATATTTGTGGGCTTGTTATAAAATGAAGGTGATGCAGGAAAAATAATTCCTCCGCTTAGGCTTATTAGCTCCATGTTTTTGATATGAATTAAATTTAAAGGAGTTTCGCGAGTTAATAAAATTAGCTTTTTTCTTTCTTTTAAAACTACATCTGCAGCTCTGGTAATTAGGCTGTCTGAAAAACCATTGGCTATGCGTCCTAAAGTTCCCATGCTACAAGGAGCAATTACTAAAATATCGGCAGGAGAAGAACCAGAAGCAAATGGAGCATAAAAATTATTGTCTTCGTAAGTTTTTAAATTAAGTTCTTTTACAAAATCGTAACCAATTTCATGAATAGCAACCTCTTTGCCTGTTTTAGAGTAGATTACAGAAATTTCTAAGCTTTCTTTTTCTTTTAAATCGTTTAGTTTTTCTAAAAGTTGTTTTGCATAAATAGCACCCGATGCACCAGTAATTGCGACTAGAATATTTTTTTTCTTAGAATCCATTAAAACTCATATTTTATTGCAAAACTTAGATTGTGATTGTATTGTCCACGATTTAGCCAATAAACTTGTCCGCCAGGGTGTTTTCTAATTGGCAAAAGTGGAAAAGTGTATGAAAATCTTGTGTGAAAAATCCAATGAGAATTAAAATAATAATTGATACCAAAATGACAAGCGACTTCATATTTTCTAAATTCTCTTACAGGTAGAGTAGGACCATGTCCGTAATCATCAGTACCTTTAATTAAATATGCTCCAGAAACTCCAAAATCAATCCAAAAGTCATTTTTAAAACTGTAATCCACAAGTTTAGGAATTTTAAATTTGTTTAGTTTATAATTTACTAAAAAAGGCACTTCAATATAATCAAGTCTCATGGCGTAATAATTTGTAACATAACCGTATTCGTCTTTTGAAACATCTTTACTGCCTTTTTGTTTGTATTCAATTCCTAAGGAAGTTCCCCAATTGGAATTATAAGTGTTTCTTACATAAACTCCGCCAAGAGGTGAAATTTTATGAAAACCGCCATAGTCATCTCCATCAACTTGAGAGAGAGTTGTGCCAACAGTTATTCCACCATAAAATGATTGTGCATTTAATGAAATTGAAAATAGTGTTAGAAATATTAAAATTAGAAATTTATTCATTTACTATTTTTGTTTCTGCTTGTAAAACTTCTTTAGTCTCAGTATCATAAACAAATGCAACTATGCTACAATTATTAATATTCCAATCCTTATTGATTTTTAATGAATAAGATTTATTTATTTCGTCTCCAATAATTGTTTCGGCATTGTTATCTTTAATTTTATCACCAAAATTTCCATTAAACGAAGCTCTTAAAACATGATTATGTTCATATTCTTTTATGTTGTTAGGTGTTGCAGAGTAATCTTTTTGCCATTGAATAATTCCATCTTCAACAATAAAAACTAAAAGGCTAAGTTCTCTATGATTTTTAATGTTTGTAATAATTTTAATATCAGCTTTAGCTAAACTGTCTGAGTTTGAGTAGCTTGGATAAATTTCTATATTGTACTCGGGGTAATTTGCTAAAACACTTGCTATTAAGCCTGCCCAAGCGTTTGTGTTTGTTACTTGGTCTGGGTTTAGGTTATTTACTAATCCTGTAGGTAAATATATTTCGCCAAGATGCCCAAATGCATAATCTCTACCGCCCCAGAAATCGCCAAAACTTGTTCTAAAATCATAGTGAAAAGCTTTTGAAGTGTCGGTAGTTTCTGGCATTGCAAAATATGTTGAATGTACTGCAACTGGAACAACAGCATCGCCAAATTTTTCTATTAATTCATCAATGGTTCTATGTGCTCTTGGACAGTTCCCGCAACAATGTCCTGTAAAATCAAGGATTAAAGTTTTTTTACCATTCCAAATTGTAGCTTCGTCTTTTATATATGGTCCTTCAATTTCGTCGCAAGAAAAAAATAAAGCTACAAATGCACTAAGTATTATTATGTAAAAATATTTTGATTTCATATTATTCTAATTTAAAAGGTTGATGAAATTGATAAACTTATTCCGTTAGAAGCAGGTACATTTCTACATACACCACCTATACACATTACACCAGCTCTGGTTTTTCCATAAGTTAATTGTATTCTTGTTGCTCCCGAAATATGACCAAAGCCAACATTGAAGTAATGAGGTCTGTGGTTTTTGTCAGGGTTTCCATAATTCCAATTATCAAGAACAGTAAAAAACCAACCAGAGGTAGTAAGTTCAAATAAAGCCATAGCCCAACTGCCTTCGTCTTGTTTTGTGTACATATGTTGAAATTCTGATTTTAAAGCTAATTGAGGTTTAAATTTATAAGTGATGTCAGCTATTGCAATGTGTGCGTTTACGTTTTCATGCCCTGTTGTTCCTCGTAGTATATTATAATTGTATAATAAGTTCACATATGAAAGATTTGTATAAAGTTTTTTAGTCCATCTTTTATTTATTTCAATATGTGCATCTTGGAAATAAAGTTCTTTTCCAATAGAGAAAAACGAAGTATTATAACCAAGAGTTCCCGGCGCTTCTAAAGGCAGAGTGTCGTTAATTGCCTGTTTGTCAATATTGTGAACTCTAGAATAATTTACCAAAATAGTAGTTCCGTATTTTCCTCCTAGCACATTGCCTTTTGGAATTTTGTACATAATTTCTGCTTTTGCTCCCCATTCTCCTTTTGGTTGGCTTGCATAAGGATAAAAAGCAGGTAGCATATAAACATGATTTCTAGTTAATTCTGGGAGTAGATTTATATTCAAATCAGTGAGGCTTGCATTTCTATCACTTCTAAAAGCCATATTGTCAACCCATTTTGTGCTTAAAACTATTCCTAAACCTTTTTGCGAATAACTTGCATTTACCATAAAAGCTTGACCGTTTTTAAAAATATAATTATTATCAGCACCTGGGTCATTTATTTTATATGCATATTCTGAGTTTATAGCAAGACCATTATATCTAATGTCAATTCTTCCGGCAGAGGCAGCGACGTTTTTTGGTAAGTTATAAATTGGACTTTCCTCTTTTTGAAATTTGCTAACAAAACTACCACCAAGACTAACTCTTAAATCGCTTTCAGCAAATTTTTCAATCAAGTCATTAAACTGAATTTCTCCATCAAAACCTCTAACTATACCAGGACCGTGTTCCCAGTAAAATCTTTGTTTTGCAATTAAAGTTTTTAAATAAATACCTTGAGCAGGATTGTATTTTACTCTAAAACCATCGAGGGAATTGTCAACACCTAGTCTTTTTTCTTCGTATGATCTTAATACTAAGCCATTTCCAAATTGTTCGTAAAAATTACCAACAGTAAACTCAAACTTGTCCACAACAAAATTAGCCCAACGATGAGGAAATCCAATCCCATCATTTCTTCCGCCAGAGTTTGGATAGCCAAGAATAGAGTTTAGGTAGCCCTCGTATCTAACTCCAGCTGAAAAGTTTTTTAGAGTATAAGTTATATTCGCCCAAGAATTGGCTAAAGTCTTTTCTATTGGAGCTGTAGCACCGATAAGCGAGTCTGTAATGTAATATTGAGCTTCACTTTGGAAGTTCCCAGATATACTTCCATAATTTGCTTGTGTCTCATTTTGAGAATAAGCATGGTTTAAAAGCAAAACGGTTAAAATGAATAAAATAATTTTTTTCATTTGATGTAATTTTGACTTGTCTGAATTATTATTATACAAAAATAGAAATAGAATTTTAATTTCTATTTCTATTTTTAATTATTTTAAATCTTGTAAAATTCTTTCAAAATAAAAACACTTTGATTATGTTTTTATTTTATTGCTTGCCCCTTAGCAACTTTCTTAATCACCTCAAAAGTTTTAGCTTCGTCGCCTTCGAGATATGTTGTGTGTTGCCAAACTACTTTTCCATTTTTATCCAACAAAAAAGTATGAGGGATATCGCCAACATTCATAGCTCTTTTAAAATCTCCGTTAGGATCGAGGTAAACGGGAAATTCCCAGCCTCTCGCATTTACAAATGGAGCAACAGAGTTTGAACTTCTGGCATCGTCAATAGAGATTGCAATTACTTTCACACCAGTTTCTTCAACCCAATCATCATATTCTTCGTTAATGGCATTAAACTCTTTGATACAAGGTTTGCACCAAGTTGCCCAAAAACAAATCAACACAGGTTTTCCATCGTTTTGGGTAATAGCTTTTGTGTTTACAGCTTTTCCTTTTATATCTTTAATCATTACCGAAGGAACTCCTTGTGCAAAAAGAGAACTAATGAATAAACTTAAACTAATAATCAAAATAAATCTTTTCATAATTTAAAATTTTTATAAAAATAAACTGTTTTAAGTTATTGAGCAATTTTTGAGCCAAAGATTAAAAACAGTAAAAATTATTTAATCTTATTTTACAAGTATCATTTTATAATTATTTGTTTTATCGCCTTTTGTAACTCTTACAACATATGAGCCTGCTTGGTGAGCACTCATATCAATTTGGTTGTATTCGTTAGCATTAGACATGCTGTAAACTTCTTGTCCAATATTGTTGAAGATTTGAATTTTAGCACCTTCTACATAATTAATATTAATGACATCGTTTGCAGGATTTGGGAAAACCTGGGTATTGGCAATAATAACATCTTCTACATCTGTATCAGTAGTTGTTATTTTAAGATTGTCAATTGCAAACGCAAATTTATCTTCACCAACATAATTTATAGCAATATAAATTTGTTGATTGTCGTAATCAGAAAGGTCCTTAGTTACCTGAGTCCATGAGCCTGGAGCTTCAGCAACTGAGCCAAGTACAGTAAAACTTGCTGGGTTATTGTCGGTTGTTGAAATTGCTATTTTGTATTTTTCAAGTCCCCAAGTAGTTTTAACAGATCTTAAATAAACGCTGAAGCTTGAATTTATTCCAAGACTAATCTGTGGAGAAATAAACCAATCATTGTTATATGGTCCAGAACTAGAGTTATTTGTCATTGCAAATCCGCATTTATCACCTTCGTAAGGAGCAAAATCAGCAGATGCAGCTAAATCATGGCTATAACAAGAGAAGGCATTTGTAGCACCAGTAACTCCATAATCAGAGAAATTTCCCCAAACAGTACCGCCGTCAACATCAACGGTGGTCCAGTTGTATGGCGCAAAAACTTTTGGAAAAGTTCCTTCAACTATAATTTCTTCAAAAGTAACGAATAAATCATCAACATTTCCAACGTCTATAACGTTAACGGTTTTCTCTGCTATATTGCTTGCTCCATTTGCATTATAAACTTTTAAAGAAATTGTATGTTCTCCGACAGTATCCCAAGTTACACTTACATTAGCTTGGTCTGATGTAGCAGGATTACCATTTTCAAAAGTCCATTCATAAGCTGTTATTGGGTCTATACTAACAACATCAGCTTGAAAAGAAATAGGGCTGCCTAAAAAAGCTGTTGTGTTGCCAATAATATCTGCCATAGGTACTTTACCTGTTGCAGGGCACGTGCCAATTTGTGACATATAATAAGAAACGTTAGTTTTTGCCTCAAGTACTGTATAATATCCTGTTGGACAAATCATAAACATTTCAGGAATATAGCCAGTGTAAAGATCATAAAAATAGCTTTTTAGTTGACTAGAAGCTTGAATGATTGGAACAGGGTATGTGTCATTTTCTGTCCAATCTCCTTGGGTATTACTTCCTATACCATGTATTTGATCTATGGTAGCACCATCAATTTCGAACCATAAAACTACTATTTCGTCTGTTCCTGCAGGTCCATATTGATTATGGAGGTTTTTTAAAACACCTGATTGGTGAAAACTCCAACATGGGGGACACCATGTCGCAGAAAAATCAACAAAAACAGTTTTGCCAGCAGCTAAATACTCTGTAAGATTATGCTCATTGCCATTAATATCTGTTGCCGTCCACATTTGCATTTCTGCCCATGCTAATTCTTGAATACCTCTATCATTTGTCGGCTCTTGACAAATAGGTGATGTGTTTGCTATTTTATTTTGTGCAAAGCCTGCAAACACTATCAAAAGTGTTGCGAATAATAAAATCGATTTTTTCATAATTTTAAATTTTAAAATTTATTAATTTTACAAAGTAGGTTATAATTTTTAAGTTTGCTTGTTAATGAAAATAAAATTTAGACTAACAACTCAAATGATGGGGCAAAGTGGTGTATAAAACATACAAAGTGCAAAATGTCGTTATTGCGAATAATTATTTTAAAGTTTGTGTAAAACATGATAAAATTACTTTTATTTGTATTTGTTGGATTTTAGTTTTAAAATATTTTAATAATATTATCGAAAAAAAAATAATATTATGAATTTTTTTCTTTGAAGTTTTATTTTTTTAATTTATTTTTGTAAAAAAATGTAAATATGAAAAAAATTACACTTTTAATTTTTAGTTTGTTCTTATTTGTCGGGATTTTATCTTCTCAAACTATAGATATTATTGATAGTACTGGAATAGTAAACAATACAATATCAAAAGTTTATAATGTTGCATCAGGTACTATTTATGAATATAAAGTTGATTTGAAAAATAATACTAGTAATCAGGTTGAAGTAAGAATGTATGCTGTTAATGGTGGTGGAACAGTGAATGACTGGAAAGTTAGTTTTTGTTCTCCAATGACTTTAGCAGGTGGAGGTCAATGTGGTCTGTCAGGGGCACCAAGTGCGCCAATCAAATTAGAAGCAAATGAAACTACATCAACATCAGGAGCGGTAAAATTTACGCAAGGTTCTACTTCTGGCGAAGCTGTTGTAAAGATAGAAGTTAAAGATGTTAATGGAAGTTTTACAGATTCTTTCACAATTATTTTTAATACAGGTTCTCAAAGTGGTATTTCTACTGAAATTGTTAAAGAATTTTCAATTTATCCAAATCCTGCAAGCGATAATTTTAAGATTAAACATAATTACGGACCTAATGCAGTAGTTGAAGTTTATAACATGCTTGGAAAATTAGTAACAAAAGTAAAATCCGATTTTGTTAATGGTGTAAACATTGATGCTAGTAAATGGGATAATGGATATTATTTCTGTCGTTTATATAATGATGGAAAAATTCAAAAAACAATAAAATTGGTTGTAGCTCACTAGTTTTTAATTAAAAATATTATATCTTTAATCCCGAAAATTTTGTTTTCGGGATTTTTTTTTATTAATAAAATCATCATGTTACAAACTATAAATTTAGGAAATAAAGGTGAAGAATTAGCAGCAGAAATGCTAGCAGAAAAAGGTTATGTTATAATTTCTGCAAATTGGAGGGATAAGCATAAAGAATTAGATATTATAGCAATGGACGGAGATACTTTAGTTTTTGTTGAAGTCAAAACTCGTAGTGAAGACTTTTGGGGTAATCCCGAAGAATTTATAACTAGAAAAAAACAAAAATTATTAATAAATGCCGCCGAAGCTTATATTGCTGAAACAGGTTTTTCTGGCAACAGTAGATTTGATGTAGTATCTGTGCTTTACTTAAAATCAGGAATAGAGATAGAACATATAATAGAAGCTTTTTATCCGTAAAATATTTTATTTTACAGCTGGATTAGGATCATTATATCTGATATTGGGCCATGTAGCGTATCCTGTTGATTTCCAACCATTAATATGAATTCCTATCCAATCGGCAGTTTGTGGCGTACTTGCATTTTCGTCTCCATTGGTATCGCCTTTTAATTCGTCATCTTTTAAAGAAGTAAAATACACACCATTACCATTGTAGTTTACTAATGAGCTTTCGGTTTGCAAAATATCTAATTGGCTAGCTTCAGAAAATTTTAACACAACATTATTTCCTAAAGTTAAACTTGCATTAAGTTTTATTTGCATTGAATTTGAAGTAACAACAAAGGCAACCTCGTCTTCTAACCAAGTTGTGTTATTGGCAACATCTCTTGATACGAAAATCCCGTTATATTTATTAGCTGTTCCATCTTTTGAAAAAGTGTTGGAGTTGTCTATGCTTATGTCGCCTGTAATAGTTAGAGGTAGTATGTTGTCATAAAATAAGTTGTTTTGGATAACTGTTTCGCTATAAGCATTGTCGGCATGGATAGTACCTATGTAATATTTTCCACTAATACCACCTCCGTTATGAGCGAAAGTACAGTTTTTGATTTTAGCAGCCGATTCTGCATTTAAATCTAATGTAGGACTTGCTCCTGTGCCAAAGCCACCATAATAAAATTCGCAATAATTAAAGACTGAGCTTTTTGTTCCATTCAAATCTATTTTTGCCCAATCGCCTGTGGCAGGTGAGCTACCGTCTCCATCTTTGTTAGTGTCGCCACCTTTTGAATCGTCTTTAATTGATGTGAAAACAATAGGTTGAGAAGCAGTTCCATTTGCTAATATTTGACCATTATTAGATAACGTTAAGTTTTTTGCTTGAGAGCTAAATTTAATTATTGCTCCAGCTTCAATTGTTAAAACATCTTCTACATAAAAGTCATATTTTTTTATAATATATGTCTTGTCTCCACTCCATACGGTTGCAGATTTGATGTCTTCGTTTATTTCGATAACATTTTTATCTTTATTATCATCTTCAGGTCCGCAAGCTGTGAAAAATATTCCTAAAACAGCTATTGCGATTAATAAAATGTAAAAATAATTTTTCATAGCAATAAGTTTAATTATTATTAATCATTAATTGCAAATATAATGCCTTAGTTTAATTTTTTGCAATTATTTAACGAAAAAAATGCAGATATATTTTTCTAATATTTGAATAAATTAGATTTTTAAGATTTTTTTGTAGCAATATTTTTGATTTTTTGCATGTTTGATGCTTGGAATGTCTAATAAAATGACAAAATTGTAAAATTTTTATCAAGATATGTTGTTAATAAAAAAAATTAATCTACCTTTGCAGTCCAAAAATTTGTAAAATTTATAAAAAGTAGTTGAATTAAAAAAATTAAAAATTATTAGGTTTTATGCCAACAATACAACAATTAGTACGAAAAGGTAGGCGAGAAATGACTTACACAAGTAAATCTCCTGCCTTGGACTCATGTCCTCAAAGAAGAGGTGTGTGTACAAGAGTATATACTACCACACCCAAAAAGCCGAATTCGGCAATGCGTAAAGTAGCAAGAGTAAGATTAACAAACGGAAAAGAAGTTAACGCTTATATTCCTGGTGAAGGTCATAACTTGCAAGAACACTCTATTGTAATGGTTAGAGGTGGTAGAGTAAAAGATTTACCAGGTGTTAGATATCATATTGTTAGAGGTGCATTAGATACTGCAGGCGTTGATGGTCGTAAACAAGGTCGCTCAAAATATGGAGCTAAGAGACCTAAAAAAGGAGCTGCTGTAGCTGCCGCAAAAGGAAAAGGAAAGAAATAATATTATAATTAGGAAAATATAAGATAACATGAGAAAATCTAAACCAAAGAAAAGAATAATATTACCAGATCCAAAGTTTAATGATCCTAGGGTAACTCGTTTCGTTAATGATATGATGTGGGAAGGTAAAAAATCAGTTTCATTTAAAATCTTTTATGATAGTTTAGAAATTATTGAAAAAAAGATGAAGGATTCTGAAGATGCTCCTATTGATATTTGGCGAAAAGCATTGGATAATGTTACTCCTGCTGTAGAAGTTAAAAGTCGTCGTATTGGTGGAGCTACTTTTCAAGTGCCAACCGAAATACGTGCCGACAGAAAAATTTCTGTAAGTCATAAATGGTTAATAGCTGCTGCTCGTAAACGTAGCGGACAATCAATGGCTAATAGATTAGCTGCTGAAATTATGGCTGCATATAATAACGAAGGCGCTGCTGTTAAAAGAAAAGACGAAACTCATAGAATGGCTGAAGCCAATAAAGCATTCGCTCACTTTAAATTTTAGAACAGTTAAGTAAATGAACCACAAACTATTAAATACTAGAAATATAGGCATTATGGCTCATATCGATGCAGGTAAAACTACAACGGTAGAGCGTGTCTTATATTATACTGGTATTAATTATAAAATAGGTGAGGTTCATGAAGGTGCTGCAACAATGGATTGGATGGAACAAGAACAAGAGCGTGGAATTACTATTACTTCTGCTGCTACTACAACTTTTTGGACATCTAATAATATAAACTATAAAATTAATATAATCGACACCCCTGGACACGTTGACTTTACCGTTGAAGTAGAACGCTCTTTAAGAGTTCTTGATGGCGCTGTAGCTGTTTTTTGTGCTGTAGGTGGTGTAGAACCACAAAGCGAAACAGTTTGGTATCAAGCAAATAAATATAATGTGCCTAGAATTGCCTTTGTAAACAAAATGGACAGAACAGGGGCAGATTTTATTAAAGTAGTGCAGCAAATACAAGAAAAACTTAATGCTAAACCTTTAATAATTCAATTACCTATTGGTGATGGCGAAGAGTTTGTGGGTGTTATAGACTTAATTGAGCAAAAAGCTTATGTTTGGGACGATGATGATAGCTTAGGAGCAAAATATAGAGTGGAAGATATTCCCGAAGAAATGAAGGAAGAGGTTTTTAAATATCGTGAAAAACTGATAGAATCTGTTATCGAAGTTGACGATATTATGTTGGAAAGATTTTTTGAAGATAGATCAAAAATTTCTGTTCAAGAATTTAAAAACCTTTTAAGAAAATTAGTAATTGATAAAAACTATATCCCAATATTATGTGGTTCAGCATTTAAAAACAAAGGAATTCAACTACTTTTAGATGCTATTTGTGATTTCCTTCCTTCACCATTAGATATTGATTCTATAAAAGGACATCATCCTAAAACAGACGATTTGATTGAAAGAGCCGCTGATGCTTCTGCTCCTCTATCAGCAATGTGTTTTAAAATTGTTGCCAACTCTTTTGTAGGTAAACTAGCTTACCTAAGAGTATATAGCGGAAAAATTAAGTCAGGAGAAATGGTTTATAATGTTAGAACAGGAAAAAAAGACAGAGTTTCTCGAATTTTCCAAATGCATTCTAACAAACAAACTCAAATTGATGTTGTTGAAGCTGGAGATATTTGTGCAGTAGTAGGACTAAAAGATACTGTAACTGGAGATACGCTTTGTGATGAATCAAAGCCTATTATTTTAGATAAAATGCAATTCCCAGAGCCAGTAATTTCAATTGCTGTTGAAGCTTTGAGCCAAGCAGATATTGATAAGTTGACTCAAGCCTTATCTAAAATGGCTGAAGAAGACCCAACTTTTAATCTCAGACATGACGAAAATACTGGTCAAACATTAGTTAGTGGTATGGGTGAGTTGCACTTGGAAATAATAATTGACCGTCTTGTAAGGGAATATGGTCTTAAATTAAATCAAGGAAAACCACAAGTAAATTATAAAGAAGAATTTATAGATACCATTAATAATTATAATTATATATTTAAAAAGCAAACTGGAGGTAAAGGTTTATTTGCAGAAATTACTGTAAATATAGGTCCTGTAGATGATAGAGATTTTATAGGTTTGCAATTTGTTGATAAAATTAAAGGTGGAAAATTACCTAAAGAATATATAAATGCTGTTGAAAAAGGCTTTAAACAAGCTATGAGTAATGGACCTATCGGAGGTTACCCAATGCATAATATGAGGGTAGAATTGGTTGATGGTTCTTATCATAGTGTTGATAGCGATGCATTAGCATTTCAAATAGCTGCTGGATTGTGTTTCTCTGAAGTTTCAAGAAAGTTGAAATCAACAATTTTGGAACCTATAATGAAACTAGAAATAGTAACGCCTGACGAATATTTAGGTGATATAAACGCAGACCTTAATCGCAGACGTGCAACTATTTTGGGAATGGAAATGAGCGGAATACATAGAGTTTTAAAAGCGAGAGTACCAATGGCTGAACAATTTGGTTATATTACTGCTTTAAGAACTTTAAGCTCTGGAAGAGCAGTATTTAGCATGGAATTTTCTCATTATGAAAGAGTTCCAGCAACAATATTAGAAGAGTTAATTAACAATAGAAAATTTATTTTTTAATAATAATAATATAGTATGAATCAAAAAATTAGAATTAAGCTGAAATCTTACGACTACAACTTGGTTGACAAGTCAGCAGAGAAAATTCTTAAAACAGTAAAAACTACTGGTGCAGTGGTTAGAGGTCCTATTCCACTACCAACTCACAAACGTATATTTACTGTTAATCGTTCAACTTTCGTAAATAAAAAATCGAGAGAACAATTTGAGCTATGCTCTTACAAACGTTTACTTGATATTTATAGTACGACTTCAAAAACGATTGATGCTCTGATGAAATTAGAATTACCTAGTGGTGTAGAGGTTGAGATTAAAGCAAGTTAAAAACTTAAAAAATTAGAAAAATGCAAGGAATTATTGGTAAAAAAGTAGGTATGACTTCCATTTACAGTGTTGACGGAAAAAATATTCCATGCACTGTTATCGAGGCTGGTCCCTGCGTAGTAACTCAATTGCGTACTTTAGAAAAAGACGGTTACGAAGCAGTTCAGCTTGCCTTTGATGAGAAGAAGGAAAAGCATACGACCAAAGCAATGAAGGGTCATTTTAAAAAAGCCGGAACTAGTCCTAAACGCAAGGTAGTAGAATTTAAAGATTTTGGACAAATCAAAAAAGGCGAAACCTATAGCGATTTAGAACTCGGTGATTTAGTAACAGTTGACATTTTTATTGAAGGTGAATACTGCGACGTAGCTGGAATTTCTAAAGGTAAGGGATTTCAGGGTGTTGTAAAAAGACATGGTTACTCAGGTGTGGGAGAACAGTCTCATGGTCAAAAAGATAGACAAAGAGCACCAGGTTCAATAGGCGCAGCTTCAACTCCAGCTAGAGTATTTAAAGGTAAAAAAATGGCTGGAAGAATGGGTGGGCAAAAAGTAAAAATGATAAGTTTGAGAGTGTTGAAAGTGATTCCAGAAAGTAATCTTTTATTAGTAAAAGGTTCTGTTCCTGGATCTAAAGGTTCATATTTAATTATAGAAAGATAATGAAAACATCAGTATATAATAAGTTAGGTGAGGACACTGGAAGAAAAGTCGAATTAAACGATTTAATTTTTGCCATAGAACCAAACGATCATGCAATTTATCTTGATTGTAAACAATATATGGCTAATAAACGTCAAGGAACTCACGCTACATTGCATCGTGGATTAGTTTCTGGAAGTACTAGAAAACTAAAACGCCAAAAAGGAACTGGAACTGCTCGTGCAGGAAGTATTAAAAATCCATTGTTTAGAGGCGGTGGTATTGTTTTTGGACCAGAACCAAGATTATACCATATAAAATTAAATAAAAAACTAAAAAAATTAGCACGTAAATCTGCTTTGTCGTATCGTGCTAAAGAAAATAAAATTTTTATTGTTGATAACTTGTTATTTGATGAAGTTAAAACAAAGAATATCATTAACTTAAAGAACAATTTTAAAATTAATGATAAAAAAATTACATTAGTTGTTGCAGAATCAAATAAAAGTGTATATTTGTCTTCTCGAAATTTAAAAGACGTAAATGTTGTAACTGCCTCAGATTTAAGCACTTACGACATTATGTGGGCTTCGGTTTTAGTTATGGAAGAGAAGTCAATTGATGTTTTTGAGAATAATTTAGCTTAAAACTAAGAAAAAATGAATATTTTAATAAGACCAATAGTAACCGAAAAAATGACGAAACAAGGAGAAACTTTGAATCGTTATGGTTTTATTGTAGATAAACGTGCCGAAAAATTGCAGATTAAAAAAGCTGTTGAAAAGATGTACGATGTTAAGGTGGAAGCTGTTAATACTATGCGTTATGCTGGTAAATTAAAAGTTCGTTACACCAAAAAAGGCGTTCAACGTGGCAAAACTAATGCTTTTAAGAAAGCAATTATTACATTGGCACAGGGTGAAGTAATTGATTTTTATAGCAATATTTAAAAAATAGAGATGGCTTTAAGAAAAATAAATCCGACAACACCAGGTCAAAGGTTTAAACAAATCAGTGCATTTGATGATATTACTTGCACTACACCTGAAAAATCTTTGTTGGTACCAATGAAAAAATCTGGTGGACGTAACAATCAAGGTAAGATGACTGTTAGAAATATTGGTGGCGGTCATAAGCGAAAATACCGTTTGATTGATTTTAAAAGAGATCGCGATGGTGTAAAAGCTAGAGTTAAAACAATTGAATACGACCCAAATCGTTCGGCTCGTATTGCTTTAGTTATTTATGAAGATGGCGAAAAGAGATACATTGTTGCTCCTAATGGCTTGCAAGTAGGTCAGATAATAGAATCTGGCAAAGGTGCAGTTCCAGAAGTGGGTAACGCTTTGTTTTTATCAGATATTCCTTTGGGAACAGTAGTTCATAATATTGAAATGAGACCAGGACAAGGAGCAGTTATTGCAAGAAGTGCAGGAACATTTGCTCAATTAGTTTCTAGAGATGGTAAATATGCAATTTTAAAAATGCCTTCGGGAGAAACTAGAAAAATTTTGGTTACTTGTAAAGCTACTGTTGGTTCTGTATCTAACTCAGACCATGCTTTGGAAAATTCAGGTAAAGCAGGTCGTTCAAGATGGCTAGGTCGTCGTCCAAGGGTTAGAGGAGTTGCAATGAACCCAGTTGATCACCCAATGGGTGGTGGTGAAGGAAGAGCCTCAGGAGGTCAACCTCGCTCTCGCGCTGGATTATTAGCAAAAGGTTTTAAAACTAGAGCTAAAAAGAAAGAATCCAATAAGTATATAATTGAACGTAGGAAAAAATAATTTGGTGAATTATGAGTAGATCACTTAAAAAAGGTCCTTTTGTTGACTTTAAACTTGAAAGAAAAGTAACTGCAATGGATGCAAGCGGAAAGAAAAATGCCATTAAAACATGGGCAAGAGCTTCCGTGATTCCACCAGAATTTGTGGGTCATACTTTTGCAGTTCATAATGGAAATAAATTTATTCCTGTTTATGTAACTGAAAATATGGTAGGTCATAGATTGGGCGAGTTTGCACCGACAAGAACATATAGAGGTCATGGTGGTAAAAAGAAATAAAATAAATTAGTATTATGGGCGCACGTAAAAGAATAAAAGCAGAACAAAGAAAAGAAGCAAAAAAGCGTATTAGCTATGCTGTTCTTCGTAATTGTCCGAGTTCACCTCGTAAAATGAGACTCGTGGCAGATCTTGTTAGAGGCCAAAAAGTAGATAGAGCTTTAGATATCTTACATTTTTCACCAAAAGCAGCCTCACGCGATGTTGAAAAACTTTTGAAATCTGCAGTTTCTAACTGGCAAGCTAAGAACGAAGGACAAAGAATAGAAGATGTAGAACTTTATGTTACAGAAATAACTGTTGACGAAGCACGTCCTTTAAAACGCATAAAACCCGCTCCTCAAGGAAGGGCTTATCGTATTAGAAAACGTTCAAACCATGTTAGAATTGTGGTTGATACGAAGAGAGAAAAAGAATTATTAAATGAAGAAAATGCATAAAATTCATGGGACAAAAATGTAATCCTATAAGCAACAGATTGGGTATCATCAGAGGATGGGACTCTAATTGGTATGGCGGAAGAAAATATGCCGACAAATTAGCCGAAGATGCTAAAATTCGTCGCTATTTAAACGCACGTTTAGAAAAAGCAAGCGTTTCAAAGATTATAATAGAAAGATCTTTGAAAATGATAACTATTACTATTAATACTGCACGTCCGGGTTTTGTAATTGGAAAAGGAGGAGACGAAGTAGATAAACTTCGCGAAGAATTGAAAAAAATTACAAATAAAGATATTCAAATAAATATCTTTGAAATTAAACGTCCAGAATTAGAAGCAGTTTTAGTTGGTAATAATGTTGCAAGACAAATCGAAGGTAAAATTGGTTATCGTCGTGCAATTAAAATGGCTATTGCTTTAACAATGCGTATGGGTGCCGAAGGAATTAAAATTCAGTGCTCAGGACGTTTGAACGGTGCAGAAATGGCAAGAAGCGAAATGTATAAAGAAGGTAGAACTCCTTTACATACATTAAGAGCAGATATCGACTATGCTTTGTCAGAAGCACTAACAAAAACAGGTTTGTTGGGTATTAAAGTTTGGATATGCAGAGGCGAGATTTATGGTAAAAGAGATTTAAGTCCAAATTTAGGAAAATCTGTTCAAGGCAAAAGACCAGCAGCATCTGGACAAGAACGTGGTAGTAGAAGAAGAAAGAAATAATTTGAAAACTAAAGAGCTATGTTACAGCCAAAAAAGTCAAAATTTAGAAGACAGCAAAAAGGAAGAATGAAAGGCAATGCCCAACGAGGAAGCGAGATAGCTTTCGGGTCGTTTGGTATTAAAGCTTTAGAATCGGCTTGGATAACAGGTCGTCAAATCGAAGCTGCCCGTATCGCTGTTACAAGAAAAATGCAACGTCAAGGACAAATCTGGATTCGCATATTTCCTGATAAACCTGTTACAAGCAAACCTGCAGAGGTTCGTATGGGAAAAGGAAAAGGAGCACCAGAAGGCTTTGTTGCAAGAGTAACACCTGGGCGCATACTTTTTGAAGCAGAAGGTGTACCATTTGATTTAGCACAAGAAGCTTTGAGATTAGCAGCTCAAAAACTTCCAATTAAAACGAAATTCATCGTTAGACATGATTATGATTATAATAAATAAATCAGAGAGAGATGAAGAATAAAGAAATAAGAGGTTTATCAACCAAAGAAATCGCCGACAGATTAGTAAGCGAGCAGCATAACTTAACTAAGTTAAGAATAAATCATGCAGTATCGCCTTTAGACAATCCTCAGCGAATTAAAGAGGTAAGAAGATTAATTGCAAGACTCAAAACAGAGTTGCGTAACAGAGAATTAACAGAAATAAAATAAGATACAGCTATGGAAACTAGAAATTTAAGAAAAGAGCGTATCGGTATCGTTGTAAGCAACAAAATGGATAAATCAATTGTTGTTGCCGTAAAAAGGAAAGAAAAACATCCTAAATACGGTAAGTTTGTGAATAAAACCAAAAAGTTTGTTGCTCACGATGAAACTAACACTTGCGATATTGGCGATACTGTTCAAATAATGGAAACTCGTCCTTTGAGCAAAACTAAGAGATGGAGACTTATAAATATAATTGAAAAAGTTAAATAGTCATGATACAACAAGAAAGCAGATTGAATGTAGCAGACAATAGTGGCGCAAAAGAAGTATTGTGTATTCGCGTTCTTGGCGGAACAAAACGCAAATATGCTTCTATAGGCGACAAAATTGTTGTAAGCGTAAAAAGTGCATTGCCAGGTGGTGATGTGAAAAAAGGCGCAGTTGCTAAAGCAGTTATAGTGAGAACCAAAAAAGAAGTTAGACGCCAAGATGGATCGTATATAAGATTTGACGATAATGCTTGTGTGTTGTTAACAGCAGCTGGCGAACTAAGAGGAACTCGTATTTTTGGTCCTGTAGCTAGAGAATTGCGTGAAAAACAATATATGAAAATTGTATCATTGGCACCAGAAGTATTATAAAAATTAAAAGACATGAGTAATCATAAATTTCATATCAAGAAAGGCGACACAGTAGTTGTTATTACTGGTGAGTCTAAGGGTAAGCAAGGAAGAGTTCTTGAAGTTTTGAGATCTAAAGATAGAGCTATAGTAGAAGGCGTAAATCTTATCTCTAAACATCAAAAACCTAGCGCAAAACACCCACAAGGTGGTATTATTAAGAAAGAAGCTAGCGTTCATATTTCTAACCTAATGCTTGTTGAACCAAAAACTGGAAAACCAACACGCATTGGACGTAAAAGAAATGACGATGGAAAATTAATCAGAATTTCTAAAAAAACTGGAGAGGAGATTAAATAATGGAAAAGAAATTTGTACCTACACTTAAAAAACAGTATCAAGAGCAAATAGTTAACTCTTTAATGAAAGAATTTAACTATAAAACAGTTATGCAAGTGCCTCGCCTTGAAAAAATAGTTATAAATCAAGGGCTAGGACAAGCTATTGCAGATAAAAAATTAATTGATATCGCTATTGAAGAAATGACCACAATAGCAGGTCAAAAAGCTGTAGCAACAGTTTCTAAAAAAGACATTTCTAACTTTAAATTACGTAAAAAAATGCCTATTGGCGTAAGAGTTACTTTACGTAGAGATAGAATGTATGAGTTTTTAGAAAGATTGTTGGCAGTAGCTTTACCTCGTATTAGAGATTTTCGTGGTATTAATTATAAATTCGACGGAAAAGGAAATTATACTTTAGGTATATCTGAACAAATTATTTTTCCAGAAATAGATATTGATAAAATAAACCGCATTTTAGGAATGGATATCACTTTTGTTACTACAGCAAAAACAGACGAAGAAGGATATGCATTACTTAGAGAATTTGGATTCCCATTTAAAAATTTAAAAAAGAATTAGTATGGCAAAAGAATCAATGAAAGCTCGCGAAGTCAAAAGACAAAAGCTAGTTAAAAAATATGAAGCTAAAAGAAAACAATATAAGGAAGAAGGCAATTTCGAAGCTCTACACCTTTTACCAAGAAATTCGTCTAAAGTTAGACTACACAATCGTTGTAGCCAAGGTGGACGACCAAAAGGTTATATGAGACAGTTTGGCGTGAGTCGTATTGTTTTCCGTGAAATGGCTTCAAATGGGTTAATCCCCGGTGTTAGAAAAGCAAGTTGGTAATAATTAAAAAATTTTGAATAATGACTGATCCTATTGCAGATTATTTAACCAGAATCAGAAATGCTATCATGGCAGGACATAAAATTGTTGAAATCCCTGGTTCAAACATTAAGCGCGAAATGACAAAAGTGCTTTTTGATAAAGGTTATATTTTGAATTATAAGTTTGAGGATATCGGTTATCAAGGAAATATTAAGATTGCTCTTAAATATCATCCCGTAACCAAATTCTCAGCTATAAAAAAATTAGAGAGAGTAAGTAAACCTGGTTTGAGAAAATATGTAAATGCCGAAAACCTACCAAGAGTATTAAATGGTTTAGGTATTGCTATTTTATCAACAAATAAAGGTGTAATGACCGACAAAGAAGCTCGTAGAGAAAATATTGGCGGTGAAGTATTGTGTTACGTTTATTAAAAAATTGAAAAATGTCAAGAATTGGTAAATTACCCATAACTATACCTGCAAATGTTACAGTAAATGTTTCAGACACAAATCTTGTAACAGTAAAAGGAGCTTTGGGAGAACTTAAACAGCAGGTCGATCCAGCTATAAAATTAACAATTGACGGAAACGTTTTAACTGTAAGCAGACCAAATGACGAAAAAGAAAATAGATCAAAACATGGTTTGTATAGAGCTTTAATAGCAAATATGGTTAAAGGAGTTTCTGAAGGTTTTACTACCGAACAAGAATTTATTGGCGTTGGATTTAAAGCCGAACTCAATGGACAAGTATTGGATATGTCTTTAGGCTTTTCTCATAGCGTTTTGCTTGAATTACCAAAAGAAATCCAAGCAGAATGTATAAGCGAAAGACGTGGAAACACTATTTTAAAAATGAAATGTGCAGATAAACAATTGCTTGGACAAGTTGCAGCAAAAATTCGTTCATTAAGACCACCAGAGCCTTATAAAGGAAAAGGTATTAAATTTGTTAACGAAGAATTACGTAGAAAAGCAGGTAAATCTGCTAAAGTCTAATTTGTAAAAATTTAAAAAGATGGCTTTATCTTATAAAATAGAAAGACGATTAAGAATAAAACGCAGTATCCGCAGTAAAGTGTTTGGTACTGCCGAAAAACCTAGAATGTCTGTATTTCGTAGCAATAAACAAATAAGCGTTCAGGTAATAGATGATGTTAGTGCTAGAACATTAGTAGCAGCAAGCTCTAAACATAAAGATATTGCTGAAACTAAAGCAACAAAATCTCAAAAAGCAGCAATGGTTGGGAAACTAATTGCAAAACTTGCTTTAGAAGCTGGCATCACACAAGTGGTTTTTGATAGAAATGGTTACTTGTATCATGGTAAAGTGAAAGCTTTGGCTGATGGTGCAAGAGAAGGTGGACTTAAACTATAATAACTATGTTAAGGAATATTAGAAAAGTAAAAACAACTAGCGATCTGGAATTAAAAGACAGACTTGTTAGTATCCAAAGAGTAACAAAAGTTACAAAAGGTGGTAGAACATTTAGTTTTTCTGCTATTGTGGTAGTGGGAAACGAAAACGGCGTAGTAGGATACGGTTTAGGAAAAGCCAGTGAGGTTACTACTGCTATAGGAAAAGCAGTTGAAGAAGCTAAGAAAAACTTAGTGAAAGTACCAGTACTAAAAGGTACAATTCCTCATGAGCAAGCTGCTAAATTTGGCGGAGCTAAAGTATGGTTAAAACCCGCAACTTCAGGTTCTGGAGTTAAAGCCGGTGGTGCGATGCGTGCAGTTTTAGAAAGTGCTGGTATAACTGATATTTTGGCAAAATCTAAAGGCTCTTCAAATCCTCATAACCTTGTCAAAGCTACTTTTGCAGCACTTATAGAATTAAGAGATGCAAACGATGTCGCCTATCAACGACAAGTGAGTCTCGATAAAGTATTTAATGGATAAAAATTTAGTTATGGCTAAAATTAGAATTACTCAAATAAAAAGTAAAATCGGTAGTACTGAGCGTCAAAAACAAACTCTAGAAGCTTTGGGTATTAGAAAATTAAATCACTCAGTTGAGCATGAAGCAAACCCACAGATTTTAGGAATGGTAACGAAAGTACGCCACTTAGTAAAAGTTGAAGAAATATAATAATAAAAAAATATTTATATTATGGATTTAAGTAGTTTAACACCAGCAGAAGGTTCTATCAAGAAAAGAAAAAGAATAGGTAGAGGTCAAGGTTCAGGTAAAGGCGGAACTTCTACAAGAGGACATAAAGGTGCAAAATCAAGATCCGGCTATAAACGTAAAATAGGTTTTGAAGGAGGACAAATGCCTTTGCAAAGAACTTCTCCAAAATTTGGATTTACAAATCGTAATCGTATCGAATATAAAGGTATCAATGTTTCTATTTTACAAACTTTGGCAGAAACCAAAAAACTTAGCGAAATATCTGTTGATACACTAGTTGAAAATGGATTGGTTTCTAAAAAAGATTTAATTAAAATTTTAGGAAATGGCGAACTTTCTGTTAAATTAACAGTTAAAGCACACGCTTTTTCTAAAACAGCAATAGAGAAAATAGAAGCATTAGGTGGAAATATTGAAAAAATTTAATAAATGAAAAGGTTTATTGAAACAATAAAAAACATTTTTAAGATTGAGGATCTACGTTCAAGAATTTTCATAACTCTTGGATATATACTTATTTATAGGTTAGGTGCTCATATCGTACTGCCGGGAATTGACCCAAATCAATTAGCAGAATTGCAAAGTCAAACAAAAGAAGGCGTATTAAGCCTTTTAGATATGTTTTCCGGTGGAGCATTTTCTAAAGCATCAATTTTTGCCTTAGGGATTATGCCATATATCTCGGCTAGTATCGTTGTTCAGTTGTTAGGAATTGCAGTTCCGTATTTTCAACGACTACAAAAAGAGGGAGAAAGTGGTAGGAAAAAAATTAATCAAATAACACGCTATTTGACTATAGGTATTCTTATTATTCAATCGCCTAGTTATATCGCTAACCTGCACCACACCTTGCCAAGCTCGGCATTTGTACTTCAGGGAAATTTTTTCTATATTTCCACAGTGCTAATTTTGACAGCTGGAACCATGTTTGTTATGTGGTTGGGTGAGAAGATTACCGACAGAGGTTTAGGAAATGGAATTTCATTGATAATTATGGTCGGTATTATAGCAAGATTGCCATTCGCATTTACTGCCGAGATAACAACACAGTATAAAGCAGCAGGTGGTTTGTTGTTTGTATTAATTGAGTTAATAATATTGTTTGTAATTTTCATGGTATCAATAGCACTTGTTCAAGCTGTTAGAAGAATACCTGTTCAATATGCTAAAAGAGTGGTTGGAAACAAACAATATGGTGGTGTGAGACAATACATACCTCTAAAAGTAAATGCTGCTGGAGTAATGCCAATTATTTTTGCTCAAGCTTTAATGTTTGTGCCTTTGATGATTGCAGGATTTGGTGGTGAAAATATGGGAGCTTTTGCTACTGCGTTTTCAAATTATACTGGATTTTGGTATAATTTAACATTTGCATTACTGATTATAGTCTTTACATATTTCTATACAGCAGTAACAATAAATCCTCAGCAAATGGCTGAAGATATGAAGAAAAACGGTGGATTTATCCCTGGAATTAAACCAGGTAAAAAAACTGTTGAATTTTTAGACAGTATAATGTCAAAAATTACACTTCCAGGTTCTATCTTCTTGGCGTTTATTGCAATTATGCCAGCTTTGGCTCAACTTGCAGGTGTTAACGCTCAGTTTGCACAGTTCTTTGGAGGTACTTCACTTTTGATTCTTGTAGGGGTAATATTAGATACACTACAACAAATCGAAAGTCACTTATTGATGCGTCACTATGACGGATTAACAAAAAGTGGTAGAATAAAAGGTAGAGGCTCGTACTCTACAATTTAAAAGAAAGGTTCTTTGATGATTTATAGAAAGAGCGAGGAAGAAATTGAATTGATGAGAAAAAGCAATTTGCTTGTGTCAAGAACACTAGCAATGCTTGCAAACGAGATTCGTGAAGGAGTTTCAACATTATTCCTCGACAAATTAGCTGAAGAGTTTATCAGAGCTAATGGCGGAGTTCCGGGTTTTTTAAACTATAATGGCTTTCCAAATAGTTTATGTATCTCGGTAAATGATGTCGTTGTTCACGGTATTCCTTCGGGCTATATGTTGAAACATGGTGATATAGTGTCGGTTGATTGTGGAGTAGTGATGAATGGTTTCAACGGAGACTCTTGCTATACTTTTGAAGTGGGAGAAGTAAGTCCTGAAGTAAAGGCTTTGTTGGTGTGTACAAAAGAATGTCTTTACAAAGGAATAGAGCAAGCAGTTAGCGGAAACAGTATCGGCGATATTGGATACGCTATCCAAAAGCATGCAGAGTCTAATGGATATTCTGTCGTACGAGAGTTAGTGGGGCACGGAATAGGAAAAAAATTACACGAAGATCCAGAAGTTCCTAATTATGGAAAACCTGGAAGAGGCGTTAAGTTAGTTGACAGAATGACCATAGCAATTGAGCCAATGATTAATCTTGGAAAACAACATATTTACCAAGAATATGATGGTTGGACAATTAGAACAAAAGACGGAAAACCGTCAGCTCATTTTGAGCATACAGTGGTAGTTAGAGATGGAAAAGCAGATATATTATCTGATTTTGGAATGATTGAAGAAGTTTTAAAAAGTAAAAAAAGTTAGTTTATGGCAAAACAAGCTTCTATAGAATTGGACGGAACAATTATTGAAGCATTATCTAATGCAATGTTTCGTGTTGAACTTGAAAATGGACATGTTATCATTGCCCATATTTCAGGTAAAATGCGTATGCATTATATACGTATTTTGCCGGGCGATAAAGTTAAATTGGAAATGTCGCCTTATGATCTAACAAAAGGAAGAATAACATACAGGTACAAATAAAAATATTAAAACAATGAAAGTAAGAGCATCTGTAAAAAAGAGATCAGACGATTGTATAATCGTTAAAAGAAAAGGTAGAATTTACGTGATAAATAAGAAAAACCCTAGATATAACCAACGTCAAGGGTAATAATTAATTAATAATTTAAACAAATTTACGAATATGGCAAGAATAGCAGGTGTAGATATACCAGACAACAAGCGAGGAGAAGTCGCGCTTACCTACATCTATGGAATTGGTCGCACCAGAGCAAATAAAATTTTAAGCGAAGCTGATGTTGACCGAAACATAAAGGCAAAAGATTGGAACGATGACCAAATGGCAGCAATTCGTGAGGCTGTAGGTCAGTTTCGTCTTGAAGGTGAACTTAGAAGTGAAGTTCAACTTAACATTAAACGCTTGCAAGATATTGGTTGCTATCGCGGTATCCGTCATCGTATCGGTTTACCATTAAGAGGACAGCAAACAAAAAATAATGCAAGAACTCGTAGAGGTAAAAAGAAAACTATTGCCAATAAAAAGAAATAATTGAGATATGGCTAAGAAAACTAAAGTTACGAAAAAACGTGTAGTTAAAGTAGAGTCAACCGGACAGGCACACATACATACGTCTTTTAATAATATTATTGTTACTTTAACAAATAATGAAGGACAAGTTATTTCATGGTCATCTTCCGGAAAAAATAATTTTAGAGGCTCAAAAAAGAACACACCTTATGCAGGTCAAATGGCAGCAGAAGATTGTGGAAAAGTTGCTTTTGATTTAGGATTACGCAAAGTTAAAGCTTTCGTAAAAGGACCAGGTGCAGGACGCGAATCTGCTATAAGAACTTTACACAATTTAGGAATTGAAGTTACCGAAATAGTTGACGTAACTCCTTTACCACACAATGGTTGCAGACCACCTAAAAGAAGAAGAGTTTAATAATAAATTAATAAGAATAAGGAAATGGCAAGATATACAGGACCGCGATCAAAAATTGCAAGAAAATTCGGAGAACCAATCTACGGACCAGATAAAGTATTGGAAAAGAAAAACTATCCTCCAGGAATACATGGTCTTAATAAAAGAAGGAAAAAAACTTCTGAATATGGTATCCAGTTGAGAGAAAAGCAAAAAGTAAAATATACTTACGGGCTTTTAGAAAGACAATTCCGCAACACTTTTAAAAAAGCTGATAGCAAAAAAGGTGTTACTGGTGTTGTATTATTACAACTTTTAGAATCTCGTTTGGATAATGTTGTTTTTCGTTTAGGACTTGCACCAACAAGAGCAGCTGCACGCCAATTAGTGTCACATCGTCATATCGTTGTTAATGACAAGGTTTGCAATATACCATCTTATCAACTAAAACCAGGCGATATAGTAGGAGTTAGAGAAAGATCTAAATCGTTAGAAGTGGTTAATAACGCGTTGAGCGGATTTAATCATAGCAAATATCCTTGGTTAGAGTGGGATGCCGATGCAATGGCAGGTAAATTTATGTCTATCCCAGAAAGAGAAGACATACCAGAAAACATAAAAGAACAGTTAATAGTTGAATTGTATTCAAAATAAAAATTAAAGTAAATGGCAATTTTAGCATTTCAAAAACCCGATAAAGTAGTAATGCTTGAGGCAACAGACTTTCATGGAAAGTTCGAATTTCGTCCTCTAGAACCAGGTTATGGAATTACCGTAGGCAACGCATTAAGAAGAATATTACTATCATCACTCGAAGGTTTTGCTATTTCGTCAGTAAAAATTGATGGAGTAGATCACGAATTTTCTACAATTCCTGGAGTGATGGAAGATGTTACAGAAATAGTGTTGCAATTAAAACAAATACGTTTTAAGCAACAAATAGAAGATATGAACCACGAACTTGTTACAGTTGTAATTTCTGGACAAGAAGAATTTAGAGCAGGAGATATTGGCAAGTTTTTATCTGGTTTTAAAATTTTAAATCCCGATTTGCTAATTTGTAGAATGAACTCTAATGTAAATCTAAGATTGGAATTAAATATAGTTAAAGGACGTGGTTATGTATCTCCAGAAGATAATAAATCAATAGACGACCTTATTGGAGTTATTCCAATCGGTTCTGTGTTTACACCTATTAGAAATGTAAAATATTACGTAGAAAATATGCGTGTAGAACAAAAAACAGACTACGAAAAATTATTGATAGAAATTGATACTGATGGCTCTATTCATCCTAAAGACGCATTAAAAGAAGCTGCAAAAATTTTAATACAGCACTTTATGTTATTCTCTGACGAGAAAATTACTTTAGATGATGACGATAGATTAGCTAACGACGAGTTTGATGAAGAAGTTCTAAGAATGCGTCAGTTACTAAAAACTAAATTAGTTGACCTCGACCTTTCAGTTAGAGCACTTAATTGCTTAAAAGCAGCAGAAATCGACAGTTTAGGAGATTTAGTACAATTTAATAGAACTGATTTGTTGAAGTTTAGAAACTTTGGTAAAAAATCCCTTACCGAACTTGAAAATCTTTTAGAAATGAAAAATTTGAACTTTGGTATGGATATTTCAAAATATAAGTTGGACAAGGAATAATATTATAAGAAATGAGACATAATAAGAAATTTAATCATTTAGGCAGAACGAGTGCACACAGACAAGCAATGTTGTCTAATATGGCAGCTTCGCTGATTGTGCATAAACGCATTAGAACTACTGTTGCAAAAGCAAAAGCACTTAGAGTATATATAGAACCTCTTCTTACAAAATCAAAAGAAGATACCACACACAATAGAAGGGTTGTATTTAGCTATTTAGAAAATAAAGAAGCTGTAGCTGAATTGTTCCGCGATGTAGCTGTTAAAATAGCAGACCGCCCAGGTGGTTATACTAGAATATTGAGAACAGGAACTCGTTTAGGAGATAACGCTGATATGTGTATAATTGAGTTGGTTGACTACAACGAAGCTATGCTCGAAGCTAAAGAAACTAAAAAGAAAACAAGCCGTCGTTCAAGAGGTAGAAAGTCTGGTAAGGCTAAAACTGAAGAACAAGTACAAGAAGTTGAAGAAGTAGTTAGCAATACCGAAAATGCACTTGAAGAAACTGCTGTAGAAACAACAGAAGAACCTGTTGCAGAAGAACCTGTTGCTGAAGTAGAAGAAAGTGTTGAGGAAGAAAAAGACCAAGATGCTGAAGAAAAAAAGTAAGACTAATGATAAAAAAATAATATTTTAATAGGGGGGTATTGTATATCCCCTTTTTTATGTTATATTTGAAAAAAACTTAATTTTATTATGGGACAAATAGCAAATATTAATGCAAGACAAATTTTGGATTCAAGAGGAAATCCAACAGTAGAAGTAGAAGTTTATACAACACAAGGAGTTGTTGGTAGAGCAGCCGTTCCAAGTGGAGCGTCAACAGGAGCTTACGAGGCTGTAGAGTTAAGAGATAACGATAAAACAAAATATCTCGGTAAAGGAGTGCTTCAAGCTGTACATAACGTCAATTCTGTAATTGATGAAAATCTTAAAGGTTTTTATGTTGAAGACCAATTATCTATCGATTCAGCTTTGATAAAACTTGATGGAACTGCAAATAAATCAAACTTGGGAGCAAATGCAATGTTGGCAGTTTCAATGGCTTGTGCTCAAGCAGCAGCAACAGAACATGGATTGTCATTGTATAACTATCTAGGTGGAGTTAATGCAAGAGTTTTACCAATTCCATTGATGAATATTCTAAATGGAGGTCAACATGCAGATAACTTAATTGATATTCAAGAGTTTATGATTATGCCAGTTTCTGCACCAACTTTTAGCGAAGCTCTAAGAATGGGAACAGAAATTTTTCATAACCTAAAAGCAGTTCTAAAAAGCGGAGGCTATGCAACTAACGTAGGTGATGAAGGTGGATTTGCTCCAAACCTTAAATCAAACGAAGAAGCAATAGAATACGTTCTAAAAGGAATCGAAAGAGCTGGGTACAAACCAGGCGAAGATGTGTTTATCGCCCTTGATGCAGCAGCTTCAGAATTTTATCATAAAGATAAAAACATGTATATCTTCGAATCTAATGGCAGTAAAATGACATCAGAACAAATGGTTGAATATTGGGTAGAATGGACTAAAAAATATCCAGTAATCTCTATCGAAGACGGTCTAGACCAAGACGACTGGACAGGTTGGAAACAAATGACAGACAAATTAGGAGATAAAATTCAAATAGTTGGAGACGACCTGTTCGTTACTAATCCAGCTCGTTTAGCAAAAGGAATTAAAGAAAAAACAGCAAACTCTATTTTGATAAAATTAAATCAAATAGGTACAGTTAGCGAAACTATTGAAGCAGTAAATCTTGCTCACAATAACTCTTATACTGCTGTTATAAGCCATCGTTCTGGAGAAACAGAAGACGTATTTATTGCCGAATTAGCAGTTGCTTTAAATACAGGTTTAATAAAAACAGGTTCTGCATCTAGAAGCGATAGAATTGCAAAATATAACCAATTACTAAGAATTGAAGAAGTATTGGGAGCTAATGCAATGTACTTAGGTAAGAATTTTAAATTCTTAAAAAAATAGACAATTTGTCAGTTTAGAAAAACTAAAATCCGATTTGTCTGAATGTTTTGTCATGTTTTTACAAATGGCATAGTTTTGGCAAATCGGATTTTGTATTTTAATATAATAATTGTTTAACTAAAATTAAAAAAAAGAGATATGACAAAAATTGGAAGACCAATGGCGGGAAAAGTACTTATTCAACCACTTGCCGCAGAACAAAAAACATCAAGTGGAATTATTATCCCAGATTCAGCACAAGAAAAACCTCTTAAAGGTAAAATTATTGCGGTAGGAAGCGCAAAAGAAGGTGAAAAAATGGAAGTTAAGGTTGGTGATATGGTTTTGTTTGGAAAATACAGCGGAACCGAAATTAAAGTCGATGATGTTGACTATCTAATAATGAACCAATCCGACATTTTATTAGTTATCGAATAATAATTATAAAATCTTAAAATTGTAAAAATATTATGGCAAAAGAAATTAAATTTGAAATAGAAGCTAGAGACCTACTTAAAAAAGGTGTTGACTCTTTGGCAGACGCAGTAAAAGTTACTTTAGGACCAAAAGGCAGAAATGTTGTTATTGAGAAAAAATTTGGCGCACCTCAAATTACAAAAGACGGTGTTACAGTTGCTAAAGAAATAGAACTTAAAGATCCATTTATGAATATGGGTGCTCAAATGGTAAAAGAAGTTGCATCAAAAACTAACGATGATGCAGGAGACGGAACTACTACAGCAACAGTTTTAGCTCAATCTATTGTTGGCGTTGGTCTTAAAAACGTTACCGCAGGTGCTAACCCAATGGACTTAAAACGTGGTATCGACAAAGCTGTTAGTGCAGTTGTAGATGAAATTAAGAAAATGAGCGAATCTATTGGAAACGACATTAGCAAAATAGAACAAATTGCAATGGTGTCGGCTAATAACGATTCTGCTATTGGTAAAGATATTGCAAAAGCAATGGAAAAAGTAAAGAAAGAAGGCGTTATTACAATCGAAGCAGCAAAAGGAACTGATACAGAAGTAAAAGTTGTTGAAGGTATGCAATTCGATAGAGGATATATTTCTCCTTATTTCATTACTGATGGCGAAAAAATGGAAGCTGTTTTAGAATCTCCATATATTCTAATTACCGATAAAAAAATATCTTCTATGAAAGATTTGCTACCAGTATTAGAACCAGTAGCACAAGAAGGAGGACAACTGTTAATTATTGCTGAAGACGTTGAAGGCGAGGCATTAGCAACTTTAGTTGTGAATCGTTTACGTGGTACATTAAAAATAGCAGCAGTTAAAGCTCCTGGCTTTGGCGATAGAAGAAAAGAAATGCTTCAAGATATTGCAATCCTTACAGGTGGTGAAGTAATTACCGAAGAAAGAGGACTGAAATTAGAAAATGCAAATATTTCTCAACTTGGAAAAGCTGAAAAAGTTGTGATTGATAAAGAAAACACTACAATAGTTGATGGCGTTGGAAATAAAGAACAAATTCAAGCTAGAGTAGCTCAAATTAAAAAGCAAATCGAAATCACAACTAGCGAATATGATAAAGAAAAACTTCAAGAAAGATTGGCAAAACTTGCTGGTGGAGTAGCTGTAATTTATGTAGGAGCAACTACAGAAGTTGAAATGAAAGAGAAAAAAGATAGATATGAAGACGCTTTATCAGCAACACGTGCAGCAGTTGAAGAAGGTATTATACCAGGTGGTGGAGTAGCATATATTAGAGCTATTTCTGCTTTAAATAAAATAAAAGTTGACAACGAAGACGAAAAACTTGGCGTTTCTATAGTATTGAGAGCATTAGAAGAACCACTTCGCAGAATTGTTGAAAATGCAGGAAAAGAAGGTTCGGTAATTGTTCAAAAAGTAAAAGAAGGTAAAGGCGATTACGGATATAACGCAAGAACTGATGTGTTCGAAAATCTATACGAATCAGGAGTGATTGACCCTGCTAAAGTTGCTAGAGTAGCACTAGAAAATGCTGCTAGTATTGCAGGAATGTTGCTAACAACTGAATGCGTAATAGCCGAAGAAAAAGAAGAACACCCAGAAATGCAAATGCCAAACCAAGGAATGGGAGGCATGGGCGGAATGATGTAATCATTGCTAAATAAAAATAGTAGGACCTTTTTGGTTTGGGTCCGAAGCAATAAACCAATATATAAACAAGAGACTGACTCAAGAAGAGGCAGTCTCTTTTTGTTTAAAAAATAAAATAATTAAAAAATATTTCCCAAATAAACTTGTTTGAATAAAAAATTATTGTATCTTTGCAGTCCAATTTTGGGAAGTAAATAATTTAATATTAGAAAATAAAGATATTATGGCACATCATCAGTCCGCAAAAAAACGAATTAGAAAAAGTGAAGCTAGAAGAGTACACAATAAATACTATGCTCGTACTACTCGTAATGCTGTTCGTGATTTAAGAGCTTCAACAAATAAAGCAGAAGCAGAAGAAATGTTACCAAAAGTAACTGCATTGCTTGATAAACTTGCTAAGAAAAATATTATTCATAGCAATAAAGCTGCAAACATAAAATCTTCTATCGCTAAGCACGTAAATTCATTAGCATAAAATAGATTTTTAAGTAATACACTATTAAAAACTGTTGCGAAATTTTCGTAGCAGTTTTTTTTATTTCTATATTATTTGTATTTTTACAAAAGATTACAAAATTTTATGAGAAATAAAAAGTCTATAAAGTATTGGGCAGATGATGATAAACCCCGCGAAAAAATCTTGCAGAAAGGAAGTCAAGCTCTAAGCGATGTTGAGCTTCTTGCAATTTTATTAGGTTCTGGTTCTGCCAATCAGTCAGCAATAGAATTGTCACGAAGCATTTTAAATGACGTTTCAAACAACTTAAACTTATTAGGCAAAATAACTGCTAAAGATTTAATGAAATATTCTGGTGTTGGCTTGGCTAAAGCAAGCACCATTCTTGCAGCTTTGGAGTTGGGAAGACGAAGAAAACAAGAAGAAGTTTTGCAACAAAAAATTATTAAATCAAGTCAAGATGTTTACGACTATTTTCAACCTATATTGGGAGATTTAAGCCACGAAGAATTTCATGTCTTATTTTTAAATAGAGCAAATGCAGTAATTAGCAGTAAACTAATAAGTTCTGGAGGTACTACAGGAACTTTTATAGATATAAAATTAGTAATGAAAAACGCCTTAGAAAATTTGGCTCAATCTGTAATTATTGCTCATAACCACCCTTCAGGAAACGCTGTGCCAAGCGGTAATGATATTGAAGTTACTAAAAAAATAAAAAATGCCTGTGAGTTTTTTGATATTAATTTTTTCGACCATATTATAATTGCTGACAAAAGTTTTTATAGCTTTGCAGATAAAGGTTTGATATAAATAAAATAAAAATTATGAAAAGAATAATTGTCCCTACCGTACTTACAATAGCCGTAAGTTTTATTTTGGTATATCTTTTGTTTTTTTACGAAAGTCCTAAGAAAGAATTTATAGTTGGAGAATATTCAGAACTTGTTAATCCTTTTATTGGAACAGATTATCATGGACACACTCACCCGTCTGCGATGCTGCCTTTTGGAATGGTGCAATTAGGTCCAGAAACAAGATTGGAAGGCTGGGACGGCTGTTCGGGATTTCATTATAGCGATTCGATAATTTATGGTTTTACTCACACTCACTTGAGCGGAACAGGAGTAGCTGATTATGGCGATATTTTACTAATGCCTTTTTCAAATTTCGATAATGATTTTAGTAAAGATAAAATTGCTTCAAAATTTAGATATGACAATACTGTTGCAAGTCCGGGATATTTTTCAACCTATTTAGAAGATAATGGAGTAAATGTTTATTTGACTGTTACTGAGAGAGTTGGCTTTCACAAATATGTTTATGACAATCCTCAAGAAAAATATATATTGCTTGATTTAGAACATAGAGATGAAGTTTTGGAATCTTATGTAAAACCAATTTCAAAAACAAGATTTGTAGGTTTAAGACGTTCAAAATCATGGGCAGAAAATCAAATTTTATATTTTGTTATGGATTTTTCTCAACCTGTAAGCATTGTTGATTTTGAATCTGATGTGATTGTGAACGATGAACTTATTGATAATAAGACTTTTAAGCTAAACTCTGCAAATCAAACTCCTTCAATTTATGTTGGTAAAAATAATAGCTTGGTTTTTAAAGTTGATTCTAATTCTGAAAATGAATTGCTTGTAAAAGTTGCTTTATCTGCAACAGGCGAGGAGGGAGCAATGAAAAATTTAGAAGCAGAAATTGCAGATTGGGATTTTGAAAAAGTAAAAACAAATGCTAAAAATATTTGGGATAAAGAGCTTAGCAAAATTCGTATTGAAGGTGGCAAAGAAGACGACAGAATTGCCTTTTATACAGCTTTATATCATGCTTATAGCGCCCCAAATATATATTGCGATGTTGACGGAAAATACAGAGCAAGAGATTTAGAAAACTATGAAAATCCACAGCACACAACATATACAGTATTTTCTTTGTGGGACACATATAGAGCCGCACATCCTTTATACACAATAGTTCAGGAGAAAAGAACTTTAGATTTTATAAAAACATTTTTAGACCAATATAAAAAAGGTGGTGCTTTGCCAATGTGGGAATTGTCGGCAAACGAAACAATGTGTATGATAGGCTATCACTCTGTGCCAGTTATCGTTGATGCGTATTTTAAGGGAATTAAAGATTTTGATTTAGAATTAGCTTTAGAAGCAATGATTTCTGTTGCAAAAACTGATGAATTAGGAAAAGCAGAATTTGCAAAATACGGATATATTCCACTTGATATGGAGCATGAATCTGTGTCGAAAGCTTTGGAATACGCATTTGATGATTGGTGTATTGCAATGTTCGCAAAAGACTTGGGAAAACAAGATGTTTACGAAGAATTTATAGAAAGAGCACAATTTTATAAAAATGTGTTTAATCCAAAAAATGGATTTATGCAATCAAAGCTAAATGCTGCATGGCAAGAGCCTTTCGACCCTAAGGAAGTGAATTTTAATTTTACCGAAGCAAATTCATGGCAATATAGTTTTTATGTTCCTCAAGATATTATGGGATTTATTGAATTGCATGGAGGAAATGAAAAATTTGCCAAAAAATTAGACGAAATGTTTTCTGAAGAAAGCCAAACTTCTGGAAATCATCAAGTTGATATTACAGGGCTTATTGGTCAGTATGCTCATGGAAACGAGCCAAGTCATCATATGGCTTATTTGTATAATTATTGTGGCAAGCCTTGGAAAACTCAAGCAATGGCAAGAAAAATTATGTCAGAGCTTTATTCTGCACAACCCGATGGACTTTGTGGTAACGAAGACTGTGGACAAATGTCGGCCTGGTATGTATTGTCGGCGATGGGTTTTTATCCAGTAAATCCTGCAAATGGAGTTTATGATTTAGGAAGTCCACTTTTCGACAAAGCTACTATACAGCTTGAAAATGGTAGGCATTTTGAGATAATTGCACATGATAATTCCGAAAAAAATATTTATGTTAAAGAAGTAAAATTGAATGGCAGAAAATACAAAAAATCATATATACGCCATGAGGACATTATGAAAGGTGGCAAATTGGAGTTTTTTATGGCTTCAGAACCTGAAACAAATAGAGCAATAGAGGCAAAAGACATTTATCAATCGCAAATTATAGAAAATATAATTACGCCAGTGCCTTTTACCAATGTTCCTTTTAGGTCGTTTAGAGATGAGGTAGAATTGACTTTGGACTGTGCTGACAAAAATGCAGAAATTTATTACAGCATAAACGATGAGGAAAATGCAAACCCACAGAAATATGAAAAACCTATAGTAATTAATTCTACCACAAAATTAAAAGCCTATGCAAAATCGGATTCTAAAAAGCAAAGCAAAACCATAGAGGCAGAATTAATTTTTATTCCCGACAATAGAACTATTAAGCTTATAAGCGAATATAGTCCTCAATATACAGCAGGTGGCGACAATGCTTTAATTGATTTTATTAAAGGCGAAGACTGGTTTAGAAGTGGCTTGTGGCAGGGCTACAGGGGACAAGATTTTGAAGCCATAGTTGATTTGCAAGAAGTGAAAGAAATCAATCTTATTAATGCAAGATTTTTGCAAGATATTCGAGCTTGGATATTTTTTCCTAAGAAAGTAAGTTATTTTGCTTCTAATGATGGAGTTAACTTTACAAAAATCTATGAATCTGATTCGCAAATGCCTGATAATGACTATGAAGTAAAAATACAAGAATTTAAAAACGAGCGTGAAAATTTTAAAGCCAGATATATAAAAGTTGTAGCTAAAAGTTATGGAAAATTACCAGAATGGCATTTAAGTGCAGGTTATAATTCTTGGATTTTTATTGATGAAATTGAAATTTATTAATGAAAAGAATACTTTTTTTAGTTATTTGCATATCAGTTTTTTCGCTTATTTCTTGTGAAAATTACAAGGCAAAAAAGAAAATTAAAGCAGATTTAAGCGATGTGCAATTTGAGGATAAAGACCTTAATTACGACAGCATTTTTGCCTTAGTCCCCGACTACAACGAAATGTTAGGTATTTTAAAAGATGTTAGGATAGGCTATAGTTCTAAAATTTTGTTAGACTCTAAATCAGCAGAAATGTTTTTAACTTCTAAAGAGGTAAGTTTTGCTTTAGGAATGTTTGTAGCTGATTTGGCTTATGTTAGATATTTTGAGAAAGTGCAATTATGTACTGAATATTTAGAAAGTTTAAAAATTTTGACAGAAAAATTGGCAATTAGCAATAAAAATTTTGAAAGTCTTGTTAAAAAAGTGGAAACTAACATTCAGGATAGAGATGAATTGTTTTTAGTTGTTGATAGTTTGTTGGGCGAGGCAAATAAAATTTTCACAAAGTCAGAGCAGCACAGTTTATCTTGTTTGGCATTGTCGGGCTTTTGGTTAGAAATATCTTATTTAGGCTTAAATTCCATAAATGTAGAAAATATTGAAAATAATTCAGATTTTTTCCACTCTCATTTCGAAATCCTCAAGCTAATAAACCAACTCTACTCCTGCTTAGAAGACGAAAGCTTTATAAATCCCCTAAAACAATACTTCCTTGAATTAGAAGCAAAAGGCTTGGAAAATTCAGAGTTGAAGGAGGATATTTTGAAGATTAGAAGTGCTTATGTTAAGTGAGGGGGGGGTAGAAAATTTTTATATTTTTTGTTTTTTATAATGCCAAGATTTAAGTTTTGTCATACGGACAAGCTACACTCGCTCGCTCGGATTTGTAATCCGAGTGGTGGTAGCGTTACACTCGGATTGCAACCGAAGTCCGCAGGACGAGCTCAGCGAAACTAAATCCGAGCGAGCAGATAATATAAAATTGTAGTTTAGTTTTACTCAAAGTTTATGTTGCGTATGTTTTTATATTAGTTGATGTTTTGAATTTGAGAGGAATTCAGTTTCTTTTTCTTCCTCTTTTGAAAGAAGAATTGTGTCAATTTGTAACTGTGTAACTTCAGATAATTTTTTTATTAATTCATGTCGATATTTAATAGCTTCTTGAATGCTAATAAATTTTTTATCATATATTATTGCAATATCTAAATCAGTGGGATTGTCAGAATACAATACGGAACCAAACAAGTAATGGTCAAAATGTTCTTTAGTTTTAATTGTTAATTTAATCATCTTTTTTTTGTTTGTAGTTAATTAGAGCTTTTCCTGTGCAATTAACAGCACCAAAGAACTCTCTTTTGTCATACAGTCCAACATTCATCGATTTAGCTAATTTTTTAGCAGCAGTAGAATAGCGATTATAAAATCCAATTAAGACTATACAATCTATGCCGTGCAATATCGGATTAATTTCAAGAATTTCCGCTTCACCTGCGATATATATATCAGCAACCAGAATTTTAATATCAGGTCTGCCTTCAGTCCTTGTAAGCAAGTACATGTCATTGCCTAAATCTGTTATGCTTTTCACTGCGGAGTGTCCGTTAATACCTTTTTCAAAATAATTTTTACTTGATGGAAGAACTCTTGTATTAATATTTTTTTTCATTTGAATATGTTTTCTAATTCTGTTGGAAAGGTTGGAATTGTTGAGTTTACGTCTCCCGTAATTTTATTATATTCAAAACCTTCTCTATGTAGTTTGAACTCTATAAATAGTTCGAATTCATTGTTTTGTAGAAGATTTTGGTTTTGTTCAAGTACAGATTCTATAAGTCTGTTATTTGGTAATAATTTTTTAATGGCTAAATTTTCCCACCTTAATTCAGTTTCCAATTGTTTATTCTGTGCATTTTCTGAGTGAGGACCATACTTGTCAAATATCATTTTGTTTTCTGCTAATATTTGTTTGAGGAATTTTCTTGCCTCTTCTCGTGAGTTAAATTTAGGAGCATGAAAAAGATTTTTTATTCTTTCCATATGATTCTTTTTCCATTGTTTTATTATGTCATCTGGAAATAAATGTGGGTTTTTATCAATTGTTGAATGGCAAGTAGGGCATAGAAGAATAATATTGTCGAATTCGTCTCGTTGATTTATAGGTAATTCATTGATTCCTCTTGGACCATTTTTTGATTGACTTATTATGTGTGCAAACTCCTCAATATTTATTATTTCACTACTTTCAAAAAAAGAAAATAAGTCCTTATTACAATCTGGTTTGCCACAATATCCTCCTGAGGAGGCCCATAATTTTCTTTTTACTACAGTACTTATACTCATATTTAAAAATTATTATTAATTTATTTCTACCCACAAGATTATTATGAGGTTTTATCTTCAAGTCCAGGCAAATCAATTGTAATAGTTTCTTTTTTAATTTGAGCAAAATATTTCGGCTGTGTGTACGTGTCATCAATGAACATTCTCAACATTAAAAATAACATAAAAATGAGCGGAATTGCAAATTTATTGTTGTGGACAATAATAAGTGCAAGGGCAATTCCACCACCTACTAACCACCATTTATTATTTTCTTCTTTTGCCCACTCTGAAATACTTTTGGAAATGCTCTCAATTGCATTTTGTGTTTGTTTGTTTCTATGAGTTTCAAATTCTATAGGTGCAATAAGCCCATTGTAAAAACCAATAAATAGTTTCTCAGAATTTTTACCGTTACATAAGACTAAGCTACGTGGCATTAAAACATTCAAGCCACCAATTGAAAAAGGAATGTCAGAAACAAGTTGATCTTGTTTTGATGTGTTACACTGGAAAATATAATTGAACAATTCGTTTATAGGATTGTCTGAATGAGTTGGGTGTGTGTGAAAATGAATTGGTAAAGAATTTTCCATCTGTCCAGAATAAGTGTCTTTGTATGCTTGTTTTAATTCTTTCATGT
>DAONZU010000010.1:23241-38583 GCA_035406965.1 Bacteroidales bacterium | reverse complement strand
ATTAGAGATATAGATATCAATCATTATGCAATGCCTGTGTTAATTAAAAAATATCTTTCTTTAGGTGGTAAAATATTAGATTTTAATGTTGACCCAGAATTTAATTTTGCTATAGATGGATTGGTGGTTTTGGATATAGGGGTAGTATCTCAAGAAGTTATAAATTCGTATAAGTAAGATTTTTATTTTTTCCAGTTTTTTTGTTTTGAAAATTATTTATGAAAGCAGCACTTTTAACTATTGGCGATGAAATTTTAATAGGACAGATTGTTGATACAAATTCAGCATGGATTAGCAAAAAACTTAATGAAATAGGAGTTAAGGTGGAAAAAATTTTATCTATTGGCGATACTGCCGAAGAAATAAAATGGGCTGTAAATTTTTTAATGTCCGAAAATGATATGGTTGTTGTTACAGGTGGTTTGGGTCCAACTAAAGACGATATTACAAAAACTGTTTTATGCGAAATTTTTGATACAAAATTGGTTTTCAATCAACAGGTTTTAGACAATATAAATGAATTGTTGGGAAAGCGTAATGTGCCAATAAATAAAAACAACTTTAATCAAGCTATGGTGCCAGAAGCTGCAACAATTTTTAATAATAAAAGAGGAACTGCACCAGCAATGTTGTTTGAGAAAAATAATTCATATTTAATTTCAATGCCAGGTGTGCCTTGCGAAATGCAGTATATTACCGAAACTTATTTAGTTCCATTTGTAAAAGAAAAATTTAGAATAAATAATATTTTTCACAAAACGCTTTTATGTGCAGGTATTGCAGAGTCGGTGCTTGCCGAAATGCTTGAAGATTTAGAAGACTCAATGCCAAAATATATGAAGTTGGCTTATTTGCCAGCTTTGGGTTTTATTAGATTAAGACTTAGTATTTATGATTATAAGCCTGAATATCAAGTAGCTGTGGACAAAATGTTGGAGGAAATTAGAAAATTAATTGGAAATAAAATTTTGGCAGAAGAAGATTTAAAACCTGAAATAATTATCGGCAATATTCTAAAAGGTCAAAATAAAACTATATGTACAGCCGAATCGTGTACAGGTGGACGAATAGCTTCTTTATTAACTTCTGTACCAGGAAGTTCTCAATATTTTTATGGTTCAGTAGTTTCTTATGATAATTCTGTAAAGCGAAATTTATTAGGAGTAAGTTCTGATGATTTAGAAAGTTATGGTGCTGTTTCTCAGCAAGTTGTAGAGCAAATGGCTAAAGGAGCTTTAGAATTGTTGAAAACTGATTATGCCGTTTCGGTAAGTGGAATTGCCGGACCTGACGGCGGAACAAGCGAAAAACCAGTAGGTGCAGTTTGGATTGCAGTTGCTTCAAAAGAAAAAATCCTGTCCAAAAAAGTTCAATTTTTCAATGATAGGGAAATAAATATAAGACGAGCCACAAATACCGCTTTGGCAATGATGATACATTTTATTAAGGGAGAGTAAAAAAGTTTATTTGTTTGATTTATACCCCTCAATTTTTGTTCAAAACTCTGTTAATACAAAGTTTTCATATTTTAAATTTCTTTTCTATTAGCTTGTATCTTTACAAAAAAAGTTTTTTGTTTTGGTATTAAATTATATTTGGATAGCATTTTTTGTAATTGGTTTTATAGTTGCACTTGTAAAACTAATTTTTTTTGGCGATGTAAGTGTTTTTCCTGAAATTATGAATGGCACTTTTGATAATGCCAAGCTTGGTTTTGAGCTTTCGTTAGGATTGACAGGTGTTATGACTTTGTGGCTTGGAATTATGAAAATTGGTGAAAAAGGAGGAGCTATAAATTATTTATCAAGAATTATTTCTCCATTGTTTAATAAACTTTTTCCAGATATTCCCAAAAACCACCCAGTGCATGGTTCTATGGTTATGAATATTGCTGCTAATATGCTTGGATTGGATAATGCAGCTACGCCACTTGGTTTAAAAGCTATGAAGGAGTTGCAGGAAATAAATCCAAATAAAGAAAAAGCCTCAAACCCGATGATAATGTTTTTGGTTTTAAACACTTCGGGACTAACAATAATCCCTATTAGTATAATGGCTTATAGAGCTTTAATGGGAGCAGCAAATCCTTCCGATATATTTCTACCAATATTAATTGCTACATTCGTGTCAACTTTAGTAGGAATTATTACAGTGTCAATTTTTCAAAAAATAAATTTATTTTGTAAAGAAATATTGATTTTTCTCGGAGGAATTACACTTTTAATGAGTGGCTTAGTTTACGGTTTTACTTTACTTGCTGCATCACAAATAAATGTTTATTCCTCACTTATTGCAAATCTTATTTTATTTTCAATAATTATTATTTTTATAGTTTTGGGAATAAGAAAAAAAATAAATATTTACGATGCCTTTATCGAAGGAGCAAAAGACGGATTTAATGTTGCGGTAAAAATAATTCCTTTTTTAATTGCTATTTTGGTTGCTGTTGGTGTTTTTAGAGCTTCAGGAGCATTAGATTTTGTGATGGAAGGATTAAAATATTTATTTGCTTCTGCTGGGGCAGGAGTGGAGTGGATTGATGCTTTGCCAGTAGCCTTAATGAAACCCTTGAGCGGAAGTGGAGCAAGAGGATTAATGATTGACACAATGACAATGTTTGGCGCAGATTCCTTCGCTGGACGTTTGGCTTGTACTTTCCAAGGAGCAACAGATACAACTTTCTATATTTTAGCAGTTTACTTTGGCTCGGTAGGAATTAAAAATACAAGATATGCCGTCTCTGCCGGTTTAATTGCTGATTTGGCAGGGGTAATTGCTGCTATATTTGTGGCTTACCTTTTCTTTGGTTGATGTTGTTTATAATTACTTTTGTAATATCTAATTTTTGAATTATTTTTGTAAAAAATAAAAAGATGATACCGTTTTCTCCACCAAGAATTGATGATAAAAGTATTGCGGAAGTTATTGATACCTTAAAATCGGGTTGGATAACAACAGGACCAAAAACTAAACTTTTTGAAAAAAAAATATCTGAATATACAGGAGCAAAATCGACTCTTTGTCTTAATTCTGCTACAGCAGGTTTAGAACTTATGTTAAGATGGTTTGGGGTTGGACCTGGCGATGAAGTAATTGTGCCTGCATATACTTATTGTGCTTCGGCAAATGTTGTAGTGCATTGTGGAGCAGTTCCTGTTTTAGTGGATATTGACGAAAAAACTTTCAATCTGAATATCTCACAACTTAAAAATCTTGTAAATAAACGCACAAAAGTTATTATGCCTGTCGATATTGCTGGTTTACCATGCAATTATGATGAAATTAATAATTTTGTAAACTCACCAGCTGTTAAATCACTTTTTAAACCTAAAAATGAAATTCAACAAACTTTAGGAAGAATTTTGGTTTTGTCTGATGCTGCACATTCTTTTGGAGCAGAATATAAAGGACATAAAACAGGTTCTTTGTGCGATATTTCTGTTTTTTCTTTTCATGCGGTTAAAAATCTTACGACTGCCGAAGGTGGAGCTGTAGCTTTAAATTTACCAAAACCTTTCGACAACGAAGAATTGTATAAGTTTCTGTGTGTTTTGAGCTTGCACGGACAAAATAAAGATGCTCTTGCAAAAACAAAAGGAAATTGGAGATATGATGTAATAACTGCTGGCTTTAAGGCAAATATGACAGATATTCAGGCTTCTCTTGGCTTAGTAGAGCTTGAAAGATATGAAAGCGAAACTTTACCAAGACGAAAACAAATTTTCGATTTTTATACTGAAAGTTTTAAAAATAATAAAAACTTTACAGTTCCATTTTATGAAGATGAAACCTATAAATCTTCTTATCACGTTTATCTGTTGAGAGTTAATAATGTTGATGAGGCTAAAAGAGATGCTATAATTCAAGAAATTTATGAAAATGGAGTTTCGGTAAATGTTCATTTTCAACCTTTGCCTTTGCTTTCTTTTTATAAAGGTTTAAAATACAAAATGAAAGATTATCCTCAAGCTTACGAAAATTATAAATGCGAAATTTCTTTACCTGTTTATTACGATTTGAGCGATGAGGAGGCAGCTAAGGTTGTTGAAGTTGCGAAAGCTGCTGTTGCAAAAATTATTGAAAATAAATAATGAAAAGAATTTTTGATTTACTGTTTTCATTTTTAGGCTTAGTAATTCTATCTCCTTTTTTGCTGATAATTGCAATTTTAATTGTAATTGACTCTAAAGGTGATATATTTTATTTACAACAGAGAGTAGGCAAGGATAATAAAGATTTTAATATTTTCAAATTTCGTACAATGAGACCAAATTCTGATAAGCAAGGTTTGCTTACAGTTGGTGCGAAAGATAGCAGAATTACCAGAATAGGAGTGTTTTTAAGAAAATATAAAATTGACGAATTGCCTCAACTTATTAATGTATTAATAGGTAACATGTCATTTGTTGGACCACGACCCGAAGTCAGAAAATATGTTGATTTATACAATTCGGAACAAAAAAAAGTTTTGACAGTAAAACCAGGCATAACTGATTATGCCTCAATAAAATACAGTAACGAAAATGAATTGTTAGCAAAATCCGAAAATCCCGAAAAAACTTATATTGAAGAAATAATGCCTGCAAAACTTGAGCTAAATTTAAAATACATCAACGATGCAAGTTTACTAACAGACATTAAAATTATTTTTAAAACTTTTGCGAAAATCGTTTCATAGATTTTTAAAACTTGTTCCAAAACATTTTTATTCCTAAAAAATAAATATTAACTTTGTACCGTCATTATGACAGGGGTGCCAAACAGGCTGAGATCATACCCTTTGAACCTGATGCGGGTAATGCCGCCGTAGGGAGGAATTGATTACAACCGTTTAGTTTCATCCCAATTAAATTTTTATTAACTTAATATTTAATTATTATGAAACGACTTTTTTTATTTATGTTCTTTGTGTTTTTCGCTTATTTTTTGCAAGCTCAAATTATTAGCGGAAAAATTGTTGACGAAAATGATAATCCTCTTGTAGGAGCAAGTGTGATTATTAAAAACACTTTTTTGGGAACAAGTTCCGATCTTAATGGTGATTTTTCTATCAAATCTAAATTTGACAATTGTGAAATAGTAATTTCTTACCTTGGTTTTGAATCTATTTCGCAAACTGTGAAATTAAATGGCAAAAATCAAAATCTTGGAAAATTAGTACTAAAACCATCAGCTTATATGAGCGATGAGGTTATTGTGAAAGCAACAAGGGCTGACGATAATTCTCCAATTGCTTTTATATCAATGAATAAGGAAGATTTGCAAAAACGCAATACAGGACAAGATTTGCCTTATATGTTGGAATTAACTCCTTCTGTTGTTGCAAGTAGCGAGGCAGGTACAGGAGTTGGAAATACAAGTTTTAGAGTGCGTGGAACAGACCCAACTCGTATAAATATTACTGTAAACGGAATTCCTCTCAACGATTCCGAATCCCAAGCTGTTTTTTGGGCAAATATGCCCGATTTTGCAGGCTCTGTAAATAATTTGCAACTGACACGTGGTGTTGGTTCTTCAACAAATGGAGCAGCCGCTTTTGGTGCAAGTATGAATATTTTTACAGGCTCGTTAAGCAATAAGCCTTATGCCGAAATTTCAAGCATGATAGGAAGTTTCAACACTTTTAAAGAAAATCTAAAGATTGGAACAGGAATTTTGAAAAACGGATTTTCTTTTGATTTGCGACTTTCAAAACTCGATAGCGATGGATATGTTGAAAATTCATATTCTGATCACTATTCTATGATGATGAGTGCAGCTTGGAGAGGAAAAACAAGTTTTGTGAGAGCAAATATTATTCATGGAAATCAAAAAACAGGAATAACTTGGTACGGCTGTCCACAAGAAGTTTTAGATACAAATAGAATTTATAATCCTGCTGGCGAATATTTTGATGAATTTGGAAATAGAAAAATGTATAAAGATAATGCTGACAACTATATCCAAACTCATTATCAAATCATGTTTTCAAAAGATTTTAAACAAAACTTAGACTTGAGTGCTGCCATACATTATACTCGTGGCGATGGTTATTACGAACAATATAAAATGGATCAAAAATTTTCAAAATATTTATTGCCAAACATTGTGTTGCAGCCAGATCCAATTATCAATGGCTTGGATACTTTAATTCCAAATGCTATTGTAATAAACAGGTCTGATTTAGTTTATAGAAAACAAATGGCAAATGATTTTTATGGAGCTACAAGTTCTTTAAATTATAAAAATGAAAAATTAAAATTAAGCTTTGGAGCAGGCTGGAATAAATATGATGGCGATCATTTTGGAAATATTTTGTGGATGAAAAACTTGAAGGATTTACCTATTAATTATGAATGGTATAGAAATTATGGAGAAAAAACTGAGATTAATGTTTTTTCAAAAATAAATTATGAAATTGCAAAATCACTTTTTTTGTATGGAGATTTGCAGTATAGAAATATAAAATATTTTATGCAAGGTGAAGATTATGAGTTAGATATGAATGGTAATCTAATAGTTTTAGACCAAGAGCATAAATTTAATTTTATAAATCCTAAAGCAGGATTATTTTATGATATTTCTGACAAAATGAATGTTTACGCTTCTTTTGCTGTAGCAAATAGAGAGCCCACAAGAACTAATTTTAAAGATGCTGCTGGCGACACTTTAAAAACACCAAAAGCCGAAAGACTTTACGATTATGAATTAGGCTATAATTATCGTTCTCAGCGTTTTTCTGCACTTGTAAACTTGTATTATATGGATTATATCGACCAACTTATTCCAACAGGCGAAAAATCAAATACAGGATATGATATTATGACAAATGTTGCTGAATCGTATAGGGCTGGTATTGAGCTTGTTGCAAACTATAAGCCAATTAATAAACTTAGCTTGGAAGCAAATTTAACTTTGAGTAGAAATAAAATTAAAGATTTTGTTTCTTGGGCAACAACTTATGACGAAGATTGGAACGAAAACTATGAATCATTTGATTTGGGAGAACGAGATATTGCTTATTCGCCAAATATTATTTCATCGGGAATTGTTTCGTATAAACCATTTGCTGGGTTTAATATAAGTTGGATAGCAAAATATGTTGGTGCTCAATATTTTGACAATACTTCTTCGCCTGACAGAAAGCTAGATCCATATTTTGTAAATAATTTGCAATTGGATTATAGCATAGAAACAAAATTTATAAAAGAAATTAATTTTAGTTTTATTGTAAACAATATTTTCAATTTAAAATATTCAAATAATGCTTATGGTGGAATGTGGTACGAACAAGGAGTAGAGAAGACTTGGGCGTATTATTTTCCACAGGCAGGAATTAATTTTATGGGAGGAATAAATTTAAAGTTTTAAAATTCGTTAATTTTTTATAAATTTGAACTTTCGTAAAAATATTTAAGATGGAAATAAATAAAGAATTAATGCAGGCATCAATTATAGGTTTGCGTGATGCTATGGGGTTAAAGCCCGAAGAAACTTTACTTGTTATAACAGACGAAGTAAAACGAGACATTGGCTTAGCTTTGCACGAAGCTGGCAAACAATTATGTAAAGAAAGTATTTTGGTTGAAATGAAATCGCGTGAGATTAATGGCGAAGAACCTCCATTTGCAATTTCGGAAATGATGAAAATGGTTGATGTGGTTGTAATTCCTACAGCAAAATCCTTGACACATACAGATGCAAGACGCAATGCAGTTAAAGAAGGCGTTAGAGTTGGTACTATGCCAGGAATTTCTGTAGAAATTATGTCGCGTTGTTTAAATGCTGATTTTGACAAAATTGTAGAATTAACAGAATACGTCGCAAAACGATTAGAAGGCGTTAAAACAGTAAAAGTTGTTACCGAAGCAGGAACAAATTTAGTTATGCCAATAGAAGGCAGAATGATAATTCCAAGCACAGGAGTTTTACGCGAAAAAGGACAGAGTGGAAATATGCCTTCGGGAGAAACATATTTAGCACCAATAGAAGGTAAATCTAACGGAACTTTGGTAATTGACGGCTCTATGGCTGGAATTGGAGTTATAAAAACGCCTATAAAAGTAGAAATTCGTGATGGCTATGCCGAAGAAATTACTGGAGGCGAAGAAGCTCAAAGACTAATTGCAATGCTCGATAAAAATGGAAGAGAAGCCAGAGCTGTAGCCGAATTTGGAATAGGCACAAATTATAAAGCAATACTTTCTGGACAAATTTTAGAAGATGAAAAAGTTTTAGGAACTATTCATGTAGCATTTGGAAACAACCTTACAATGGGTGGAAGTATCGCTGTTAATAGCCATTTAGACGGACTTGTAAAATCTCCAGACGTTTATTTCGACGATGAACTTGTAATGAAAAAAGGAAAACTTTTGGGGATAGAGGTTTAGTTTTGGAATTTCCAAATTAATAATGTCTTGTCTTTCCTTTCATTAAATTAGCAGCTAAGCAGGAATGTACAGGGATAATTTCAATTAAATTTCCTGGTTTATAGTTTTCAAAATTTGAATTATTAATTTTAACAATTCCATGTTCTTGACTTAAAGAAACAATATCTTCGTTAATTTCTGAAATGTCTGTGCCGTAATGTTTTATTGCTATGCCAAAAATTTTCTTATTATCAATTTCAGTAAATTCTTTGCTAAAATGAATAGCTCCGCCGTGTATTACAATTTCTTTCCTATCATTGTTAATGTCCACAATAGGGCAAAATAATGTAGTAGCAATTTGTTCTTTGGTGCAAACTTTTTTTTCTAACATCATAAGGTCGTAATAAACAAAATTTCCAGGTCGGATTTCGTCTATACCATCAAAATTGTCTAATAAGCTACAACCTGGTGTGTCGCCAATGGAAATTTTTGGTGAATAGTTTGAAAATTCAGATTTTAGAAATTTAATTTTAGCTATTGAGGCCAAAGTTGATTGCAAAATTTCCTCTTTTTTATTTAGTAAATATGTTTCGCCATTGTGATTGAGAAAGCCTGAAAAATTAAGATGTGAAGCTTGCATTATAAGTTTTATACAGTTTTGAATTTCTTCTAAATTATTGTGTGAAATTCCTGATCGCTTATATCCAGTATCAATTTCTATCCAAACGTTTGCTTTTATGTCTTTAAGAGATGATAATTGTTTTGCAGAAAAAGAATTTGAAACCAAAAGATGCAAATTTGTATTTTTCGATAACTTTTGAAGTGCTTTTTGTTCACGAAAATTTATTGGAAAAGAAATATTGATGTCTTTAAAACCTAAACGCCTAAAATATATAGCCATTTCAATAGATGAAACTGTAATTTTATTTATTCCTAATTCTCTAAAAATATTTGAAGTTTGTTTATTGTCGTGGGTTTTAAAATGAGGACGAAAAATAGTTGTTTCTCCAAGTTTGTTTTGCATTTTTTGAATGTTTTTTCTGACTATATATGTGTTAACAGCGAAAGTTGGAGATTTTATTTTGTTAATTTTAAGCATTTCCAAAAAGTTTTATTTGCAAATTTTGTAATTTTATATGACTTTTCAAATAATTAAAAAATAATAAAAAATATTTACGATTAATTATGAATAAAAATTAAATTTTCAACTTTTTGATGTTATATTTGTTTAATTATTGACATTATGTAACACTTCATGAAAAGTGAAAGTTTTTTTAATTAAAATTTTTAAGAAATGCAAAATAAACGAATAGTTGTAATTGGCGGTTCTGCTGCCGGACCTAAAGTGGCTTCTCGTGCAAGACGTTTAGATGAAAATGCAGAAATTACTATGTTTCAAAAAGATGCTGACTTATCAATGGCATCTTGTGGCTATCCTTATTATGTCGGCGGATTTTTTGATGATAGAAGTCAGCTCTTATGCTCCCCAGCTGGTGTTGTAAGAGATTCTAACTTCTTTTTAAATGCAAAAAATATTGTTGCTAAAGTAAATACTGAGGTAACAAAAATTGACAGAAAAGCAAAAACCATTGATTATCGAAACTTGATAACAGGCGAAAAATCAAGCATGGAGTATGATAAACTTGTTATTGCAACAGGAGCAACATCTCGAAGACCACCAATTCCAGGTATTGAGTTGGAAGGCATTTCTACTTTATCGTCAATGCCCGATGCTGATTATTTACGCAAGGTAAGTGATGAAGGAAAAATTAAAAAAGCTGTTGTTATAGGCGGTGGTTTAATTGGTATTGAAACCGTAGAAGCTCTTCATCTTGCAGGAATTGAAGTTACTTTAGTAGAACTTTTACCTCAACTTTTGACTTTCCTTGATAGACATTTGGCTCGTTTGGTACAAAAATATGTTCAATCTAAAGCTAATGTGATTTTAGAAAATGGTGTTTCTGCTTTTATTGGTGAAAATGGAAAACTAACAGCGGTAAAATTAAATAATGGCACCGAGTTACCTTGCGATTTGGCAGTTTTAGCAATTGGAGTTACTCCAAATTCAAAATTAGCAAAAGACGCAGGTTTAGAAATTAGCGAAAGAGGTGGAGTAGTTGTTGATGAATATATGCAAACTTCAGACCCAGATATTTATGCAATAGGCGATTGTGTTGAAATTCCAAATTTAATTACAAAAAATAAAGTTCATGCACCATTTGGAGATTTGGCGAATTTGCAAGGACGTGTAGTTGGCGAAAATTTAATTAAAGGAAATGTTGCAAAATTTGAAGGAACAATTCAAACAGGTGTTTGTAAAGTTTTTGATTATGCTGCTGGAACAACAGGCTTGAATGAGCAAAATGCACGCAAAAATGGATTTAATGATATAGAAACTGTAATAAATGTAAGTTTGGATAAACCTGGATTTATGAATGGTAATTTGTTGATTACCAAGTTGGTAGTTAATAAAGCTGATAGAAAAATTTTAGGAGCTCAAGTAATAGGTCCTGGCGATGTTTCTAAACAATTAGCAATTTGGGCTATTGCAATTAAAGGCAAGCTGACAGTTGATGATATGATAAATGCAGATTTACCATATGCACCACCATTTTCTTTAGCTATCGACCATAGTATTGCTACTGCACATATTATGCAAAATAAATTAAGAGGACTTTTCAAAGGTATTTCTTCTGAAGATGTAGAAGAAAAAGTGAAAAATAAAGAAAATGTAGTTTTCCTTGACGTTAGAAATCCAGATGAATACGAACAAATGCGTATAGGTATTGGTGAAAGACTTATTCCTCTCGGTCAGTTAAGAAAAAGAATTTCTGAATTGCCAGAAGACAAAAATACTGAAATCATAACTTGGTGTAAAATTTCACTAAGAGGCTATGAAGCAGCTCTTGTCTTACAAGCAAATGGATATACTAATGTAAAAGTTATGGAAGGCGGAGTTATGGCTTGGGCTGGAAAACGGGAAAAATAAATTCAGTTAAAAGTTAAAAGTCGAAAGTTAAAAGAGGCTGACGCGTCTATTGCTTTGCAGAGTTCGCTTCGCTCACTCTGCTCGCTAATGGGTTGATGCGTCTGAAAAGTGCGACATTTAATTTTTAATTTTTAACTTGCGACTTTTAACTTTACCTTCGGTGAGCTCGCAAGCTCGGTTCGACTTTCGACTTTTAACTTTTAACTTTTAACTGATTTAAGATATCCAAGTAATAATATATTCTAAATTTCCAATATTTGGGTCGGCGATATGCCATTTGCCTTGAACATTTAATTCTTCGAGGGCAAGTTTAAAATTTGCTAGAGCTATTCCCATATCAACTTTTTGCAAATCGCTAGCTTTAGTTGTGCCAACAATAGAATCTCGTTTTAAGTAAAAATGGTATTTGTCTTCAATTTTTAAAACTCGCCAAGGTTGCTTATTCATTGCCGAGGGTGCTTTTCTAACAGCCTCTAATGCCTTGTGATAATTGTCTTCGAAATTGAAAATTATTGGAGTTTCAAAATTGTTTTCAAAAAAGAATGTGTTAAAATCTTTTCTTAAGCTTCCATCTGAAAAAACTAAGCCCAATCTTTCTCTTCGAGATTTTTTTGTTGATTTATAACCAACAGGTGTAATACATGGAATAATTTCATTTTTTTGTGTATTTAGTAATTTTCTATAATCTTTTCTACGAAAACTACCACCAAGCCAGCAAGTCCCTAAGCCTAAGCGAGTTAATTCTATTATTATTCTTTGCAATGAATATCCATAATCAACTTCCGAAAATGCAGATTTTTCAATACAACCACCAATAAAATAAGCAGCATTGTCAATAAAACCGTAAGTTCCTAATCTAACTTTTTCTTGTTCTCTAGCTTTAGGTTTTTCAATAAGAACAAATCTAGGTTTATTGTCAAAAGGTCCTGTTTTAGGATTTGATAAAAGCTCGTTTATCTTTTCAATTAAATTATTATCTAACTTTTCTTTAGAATAATTTCTAATAGATCTTCTTATGTTTATTGCTTCAATATGTCCAATCATTACAATATTTTAATTTTATTTGTTATTAAAAACTGAATTTAAAACTTCGCCAGTAGAAGCAGGTGGAGCAGGAGTGTTAAGTATTTTGCTTATAGTTGGAGCTATGCTAGTAATATTTACGTTGTTAAAAATATTTTGTTTTTTAACTTTCCAACCATACCAAATTAGCGGAACATTTGTATCATATTTATAACCAGAATTGTGGTTGCAAACAAAAGGAATATCTTCTATCCAACCGGCTTTTAGTGAAATCATTATGTCGCCAGAGCGTTTTTGGTTGAATGAGTTTTGCATTTTCTTTGGCATTCCTTGAGTGAAAATTATATTTTGAAATTGGTGTGAACTTATTGCATTTGAAATTCCTGCAGAATTAATTATAAAAGAAATAACCTTTTCTTGAAATTCTTTTAATGAAATTTGCGAATCTTCAATCAGTGTTTTGTTTAAATAAATTTGATTATTGTTATAGTCTAACACCCAATCGCCTTCGCCGTATATGGCTTTTAAATAGGAGCGAAGCAAAGTTAAAATATAATGTTGTTTAAAAACTCCTGTAGGCATTTTATTATCAGCTAAATATTCTGGATTTTCTGATACTCCATGGTTTGAAGTTAAATATATTAGTACATTGTTTTTCCCAACAACATCTTCTATCACACTTATCAAATGTCCTAAATCTCTATCTAGTCTTAGAAACAAGTCTTCAACTTCCATTGATTGCGGTCCAAATAGTTTACCAATATTCTCACTTACCGAATAATTTATAAATAAAAAATCTGTAAACTTATCTTTTCCTAATTCTTCGTTGTAGAGTGCCGCAATAGCCATATCTGTCAGGTGGGTTTGTCCTTCAGGTATTAGATTTAGTAATTCGTAATCTTTTATGCTTTTGCTAATTTCTTCATATTTATAAGGAAAAGTTTTATAAACCATATCTATTCCATATTCATAAATACTAGAATCGGCTTGAGCAGTGTTATATTGTTCAGTTTCTAAAAGTGGCGACCATTCTCTTTGCAAGTAATCATCGGGCATTTTTTTGTCGTTTTGTTCTTTTACCCATGCAGGCAGCTCGTTCATATAATAAGTAGAACTTACCCAATTTCCAGTTTTTGTGTCAAACCAATATGCAGCATCGGCAGTATAGCCTCCCGATATAATTGCTCCAACAGGGTCTAAAGAAACACTTATTGTTTTAGATTTTCCTTGTCCAAAGAGTTTGGCTTCGTCGCTAAATGTTGTTGTTAAAATATTTTTTGGCGAGTATGAAAAATTGCTTGGGTTGCCTCCAATAGTTTTGTAAGATTTAGTTTCTATACAATGTTCTTTATTGCCAGTTAAAGCATTAAACCAATAATCTGAAACAATACCATGTTCTGAAGGTTCGCAGCCTGTAACTATTGTTGCATAGCCTGGTGCTGCTTGCGTTAAGCTATATTCGTAGTTCGCATTTTGACAAAAACTTCCATTTATTGCTAATTTTTTAAAACCTTTGTCGCCTAAATTATTCCAAAATCTTTCTAAATAATCCTGACGCATTTGCTCTACAACAATTCCAACAACGAGTTTTGGCTTGTCAGAAGGAATTACACTTTCGATTTGAGACATCGAACTTGAATATATTGCAAATAAACTTAGTGCTAGTAAAATTATTTTTTTCATTACTTATTATATAATAAGTGGCAAATATAAAATTGTTTTAAATTTTTTTCTTAAAATTAAATTTTATTTATGAATAGAAAACTGTTAATACAATTATTGCAACATCGAAATTGCCTTTTTTAAATTTGTTATGAAATAGTCTATTTCTTCGAATGTATTGTAAAAAGCAAAAGAAACTCTTACTGTTCCACTAATGCCAAATTTTTTCATAACAGGTTCAGCACAGTGATGCCCAGTTCTAACAGCTATTCCAAATCTGTCTAAAAGTGTTCCTATATCATTGTGGTGAATATTTTTTACAACAAATGAAATAAGTCCAGATTTGTGTTCAGCCTCGCCAATAATCTTTAGATTTTCTATAGTTTTTAATTGTTTTGTGCAATATTTTAAAAGTTGATTTTCGTAATCTTCAATATTTTTAAGTCCTATTTCAGAAATATATTCTATAGCTTTTCCAAATGCAATATTGTCGATATAGTTTGGTGTGCCTGCTTCAAATTTAAAAGGCAGTTCGTTATAGGTTGTTTTTTCAAAACTCACATTTGCAATCATTTCGCCACCGCCTTGGTAGGGACACATTTGATTTAATAATCCTTCTTTCCCGTATAAAACTCCAACTCCTGTTGGTCCATAAGCTTTGTGAGATGAAAAAACATAAAAATCGCAATCTAATTCTTGAACATCAACTTTTAGGTGTTGAACTGCTTGAGCTCCGTCTATTAAAACTTTGATATTGTTTTTATGGGCAATTTCTATTATTGTTTTTATAGGATTTATTGTGCCAAGTGAGTTTGATACATGAGCTACAGAAATTAGCTTTGTTTTGTTGGTAATTAAGCTATCTAATTCTTTAATGTTTAGTTCGCCAATTTCATTAAATTTTAAAACTTTAAGTTTTGCTTTTTTTCTTTCGCACAATAATTGCCAAGGAACAATATTTGAGTGATGTTCCATTTCTGAAACAATAATTTCGTCATCTTCGTTTATGAAAGTTTCGCCAAAAGAAAAAGCAACTAAGTTTATTGAATCAGTTGTGCCTTTTGTAAAAATTATTTCTTTTTCTGATTTTGCATTTAGAAAATTTTGAATAATTTTTCTTGCATTTTCGTTTGCATCTGTAGCAAAATTGCTCAAAAAATGTACTCCACGATGAATATTTGCATTATATTTTGAATAATATTCATTAATAGTATCAATTACTTGTTTTGGCTTTTGCGAAGTAGCACCATTATCAAAGTATATAAGATTTTTATTATAAACTTTTTCGTTTAAAATTGGAAAATCTGACCGTATTTTATT
>DAONZU010000010.1:0-23141 GCA_035406965.1 Bacteroidales bacterium | reverse complement strand
GATTTTTATTATAAACTTTTTCGTTTAAAATTGGAAAATCTGACCGTATTTTATTAATATCCAAAATCGTATTATTTTTTGCAAAATTAATAAATTTAAGAATAAAAAAAATGGGTTTGTCTCAAACCTGCTATAAAACAAAATGATTAAGGTGTTTCAGAAGTGTTAAAATGCAAGGCGCTGAAATTGAGGACAAATCAGTTAAAAGTTAAAAGTTAAAAGTTGAACCGAGTTTACGAACTCACCGAAGGTAAAGAGGCTGGCGTGTCTGGCTTTACTTTACGAACTTTATGAACTTTTAACTTTATAAACTCAGGTCAGCAGTTAGACACTTATGAAACACCTATTACTTTATTATTCAACAATAAGTTTCTGAGTTGTTACATTATTTACAGTATAAACTTTGATAAAGTAAACGCCAGAACTTAAATTGCTAATGTTAATTTCGGCATTGTTGGTATTAACATTTTCAAAACTTACAATTTGTCCTGAAATGTTTAAAATTTCAATATAGTCCAAATTTTCTTCTGAATTTACTTTTACTATGTCGCTTGCTGGGTTTGGATAAATTGATAAGCTTTTTGTAATATTGTTTTCTATATTTGAAGGTTCGGGCAAAGCAATTTTATTTACTTGTTGAACTTCACCTGTACTTCTTCTTTGAATAAAGGCTACAATTTCGCACTTGTCGATAACATAACTTGATGCTGGGGTAATTTCAAATTCACCACTATAAGTTGTTCCTGAATCAAAAACTATTGTACCGTTTGCATCTGGGTACATTGCCCTTACAGCGTTATCTACTGTGCTTAGTCCTCCCCATGAGTATGGAATATTTGTTTCTGTCAAAGCTATCATGAGCCTCATTTCATCATCATAATATTCAAAAGTTTCTACGGCATTAACAGTTAGTTTACATTTATATGGATTTTCAGAAATTATTTCAGTTGCTAAGTTTATGGTATAAACTGCTGGATCATCAATATATTCGTTATATAAGTATTCGAAATATTCTTTTTGAGTAGCTACGGTTGGAGCAGCCCCTGATAGAAATTGTGTGCCATTTATGACACTTGCAGGAACACCTTCAATGGGTTCAAATATATTTCCATAATAACCTGTCCTATTAGCTGTTGCAGAAGTTTCGAAGCTGTCACCACTATGAAGTTTTACAACAGCAACTTTTTTACCTACAGCTTGCATTTGAGAAATTGCTTGTGCAGGTATGGGACAGTAGCCACAGTTAGTGCTAGTAAATATTTCATAAAGCACAAAATTTCTTTCAACTCCACCTTCGATAGTAATATCAAGGTTTACTGATGCTGAGTACCCGATACTTTCGCCATAGAAAGCTAAAAGAGAATATTGATAAGTATTAGGGAAAACATTCAAATCGGTTACAGTTGTTTCAGTTGTAGTACTGATGATAGTGCCATTTCTTGCAATATTGTAATTCACAGGAGTTCCTTCTGTTGGAGCATTCCAAGTTAAAACCACATCATTTCCATTTTCAATAGTATAGCTAAAGTTAGTTGGCGGATATGGTGTTTCAACTTCTTCGATTAGAAAGTTGTCCATATAATACTCGCAAGTGCCTCCTTCGTCCCAGCCGTAAAAGTCAAAGGCTCCAAGCTTGTTCACTCCTCCTGTTCCGAAAGTTCCTTTACTCCATTGGTAGGCATGAACCAACACTCCATTTACATAAAAATCAACCCAATCACTGTTTAAGTCAATAAAATGTTGAATTTTCATCCATTCACCAGAAGTATAAGGGTAAGTTACGGCAGCTTGTCCATTTCCATCAATTGACATAGTTCCGTTTTTTAGAAAAACTTGCAATCCCCAAATATTTTCAGGTCCTGTAGTTGAAGGGTTAAATTGTTGCATAATATTCCAATATGCTTGGCGACCTTCAGGAATATAAAGATAAAATTCAACTCTGTAGCGTCCTGTTGTACGTCCACCAAAGTCGATAACTCCGTCATTTCCATTACTAACTTGAACGGATTTTGTTCCAGAGTATGCTTGTGCATCTGAAACTGTAGGGTCTTCAGCTGAGCCTGGTGTTCCATTCCAAGTATTCCACCATGTACTAGATTCTTCTGCAATACCATTACCAACAGTATAGGATTCAAAATCGTCAGAATACAGCACTTGTGCATTAATGTAATTAATCCCAAGTAGTAGTGAGATTAAAATAAGTAGATGTCTTTTCATATCATTTCAATTTAAAAGTTTCTATTAATTATATTATTATCACTTGTTTAGTTTTATCAAATTGTTAGTTTGTTTTGATTATATATTGCAAATTTAGTAACTTATTTTAATTGTTCAAGATTTTCTTTGAAAATTTATGAATTTATTATTAATTATTTTAGTTTATATTAGAAAGTGTTTTTATATTAAATTCTCCTTGTTTTCTATATTTATTCATCATGTGAGAATTTTTTTAACATTTCGCGATATGTAGTAAAAACTTTAGCTCTGGAAACAAATCCTACGTACTTTCCTTCATCAACAACAGGCAAGTTAAAATAATTTGAGTTTTCAAATATTTCTGCAATATCTTTAACATCCATATTAGTATTTACCGTGTATTTTGGAATATCCATTAAATCTCTAACATAAACGCTGTCGTAAAGTTCTGTTTTAAACATTAAGTGTTTTACATGGTCTAACCAAACTAATCCTTTAAAGTAGTTGTCATCGTCAACAACAACATATACTGCTCTGCTTGATCTTGAAATAACTTTGGTTAAGTCTTTTAATTTTGCATTTTCGTTTATAGTTAAAAAGTTTTTTTCAATCAAAGATTCTGTCCTCATTAAAGTAAGCATATTACTGTCGGCATTGTGAGTTAGTAGTTCTCCTCTTTCGGCAAGTAAAATTGCATAAACAGATTTAGGCATAAATATTCTAACAACAAAGAATGAAATTGTTGAAACTATCATTAGTGGGATAAAAAGTTCGTATCCTCCTGTAATTTCGGCTATTAAGAAAATGGCAGTTAATGGAGCATGTATAACTCCTGCCATAAGTCCAGCCATTCCAACTAAGGCAAAATTTCCATGAGAAATATTTAATTTCATAGAATTTGCAACATGGGCAAAAAGGAAACCTAAGTTTGCTCCTAAAAATAGAGCTGGTGCAAATATTCCTCCTGTTCCTCCTGCACCAAAAGTTGCTCCAGTTGCAAAGGCTTTAGTTAATAGTATTAAAAGAATAATTATACATATGCCTAAAAAACTTTGCCATTGCGAATAAAACACACCATCGAATATATATGAAATATCGCTGTGTAATGCTAAGTTAACAACTTCATAACCTTCTCCGTATAATGAAGGGAAAAGAAATATTAAAACACCAAGTATTGTAACTCCTACGATAAATCTAGCACGTTTTGTTTTGAGTTTGGCATATTGTTTTGCTTGCCATAAATAAAGTTTTGAGAAATAAGTAGAAAGCAAGCCTGCAACAATGCCTAATAAAATATATAAAGGAACATCTTTTAAGAAGAAAGGGTCAATATTTGCCACGTGATAAACGTAGTTTTGACCTAAAAACAAATATGAAGTTAAAGCCGCAGAAATAGATGCTATAAGCAATGGCATTAATGAACCCATTGTTAAGTCTAACATAATAACTTCTATAGTAAAAACTATTGCAGCAATTGGTGCTTTAAAAATTGCAGCTATTGCACCAGTACAACCACAACCAATTAATAAAATTAGTTGTCTATAATTTAGCTTGAAGAATTGTCCAATATTACTTCCAATAGCAGAACCTGTTCCAACAATTGGTCCCTCTAACCCAACAGAACCACCAAAGCCAACAGTTAAAGAGCTTGCAACAATTCTAGAAAACATATTGTGTTTTTCAATCTTGCCTCTTTCTTTAGAGATGCTATAAAGCACCATAGGAATGCCGTGCCCAAGTTTTTTCTTAATGAAAATATTTACAAATAAAAGGGTTAAACCAATTCCAATGGCAGGGAAAAATATATAGATATAACTAAAAGAATACCTGCTATTTAAGAATAATGCGACTTCTCTAACAAAGTGTACTGAGTTTTTCATTAAAACAGCAGCTAATCCTACGGCAATACCAACAATCACAGCTAGTATTAGCATAAAATTCCTATCAGAGATCTTTCTAACTCTCCAGATAAGTAGCCTCTTTGCAAGTCTATCGCAATACTTTTTCATATAATTGCAAATATGTTAAAATACTTGTAATTTAAAAAATAATTTTAAAATATTTTAGTTATTTTTATCCACAATTTGTAGTGAGTTTTACATAGTCTTATTAATTATGAAAAAATATAAAATTGGAATAGCTTTAAGTGGTGGCGGTGTAAGAGGTTTTGCACATCTAGGCGTATTGCAAGCCTTAAATGAGAGAGGAATTTTTCCTGAAGTAGTTTCTGGAACAAGTGCTGGTTCTATTGCAGGAGCTTTTTATTGTGCTGGCTACTCTCCGCATGATGCACTTGAAATAATGAAAACTAAAAAGTTTTCTGATTTTACAAAAATACATATCCCAAAAGATGGTTTTTTTGGACTTGAAAATTTAAAATTAATTCTCGAAAGCAATATTAAACAACTTAATTTTGAAGATTTAAAATTGCCACTATATGTTTGTGTTTCAAACTTGAATACAGGAAAAGTAGAATATGTAAACAAAGGTCCATTGCACGATATGATTTTAGCTTCTTCGGCTATTCCTATTGTTTTTTCACCAGTAAAAATTGGGAAAACTTATTATGTAGATGGTGGATTAATTGATAATTTACCTATTAAGCCCTTAGTAAGATTATGTGATGATATTATTGCAGTTAATGTTTTTCCTAATGATGAAAATCAAAAGTTTGATTCCATGATTCAGGTTGCTATACGCTCATTTCAAATGAATATGAACAATAATATTAAGTATATAAGGTCTAAATCCTCTGTGTTTCTTGAACCTGCTGCTTTGTCGAAATATCATATTTTAAAAACTAAATATCAGGAAGAAATTTTTGAAGTAGGTTATAAATATGCTAAAAAAGCAAAGTTGGAATTAAGCTAAAATTTTAATATTTGATGATATTCAAAATCGCAATTACTCCAGCCAGCATCGATAGTTGCTCCAAACTTTTCGTACAATTTTATTGCAGGGGTATTCCAATTTAAAACCTGCCAGCGCAATCGTCTGCAATTTTCTTCTTTTGCAGTTTTTAAAATTAAGTTTAATAGCTCTGTGCCTATTCCTTTGCCCCTATATTCTGGCTTAACATATAAGTCATCTAAATATAATGATTTTCCAACCCATGTAAAATAGGCGAAAAAGTATAGAGCCATTCCAACAACTTCTTTTTCTTTGGTCTCTGCAACAAAACATTGAAATAAATTTTGCTCTTGCTTCATTATTTCTGTAGTATTCAGAACTTTATCAGGAGCATTTTCAAATAGTGCAAGCTCTTTTATCATTTCTAGAATTGCGGCAAAATCATTTTCATTCGCTAAACGGTAGTTTACTTCAAGCATTTTAAATAAATTTTTGCAAAAATAATATTTAATTTTTCATGTTAGTAATTTTGCATGAGAATACAAGTTTGAAAAAAAAATAATATCATTATTAATAATTTTGCACGCATTAAAAAATATATTATTTTTGCAGTCCAAATTGTCAAATGTGTAATGGGGCTTTGCAGTGGCAAAAGCTTAGTAGCACGCAAAATTATTGATATGAAACATTTTAAAATTCAAGGTACTTTACGTACAGAGCTTGGAAAAAAAGCAACAAAAGCAATTAGAAAAGGGGAAAATATTCCTTGTGTTATTTATGGTGGTGAGAAAAATATAAATTTTCAAACTCCATTTTCAGCAGTTAGAAAATTTGTTTATACCCCCGAAGTGATGTTGGCAGATATCAATGTTGATGGAAAAGACTATATGTGTATGGTGAAAGAAATTCAATTTCATCCAGTAACAGACAGTATCCTTCATATTGATTTTTATCAAATTACACCCTCAAAACCTATAGTTATTCAAATTCCTTTAAAAACTGTTGGAAATTCTATAGGTGTTAGATCAGGTGGAAAACTAAAACAAAACTACAGAAAAATATCAGTTAAGGGTCTAATGGATGATATTCCTGAGTATTATGAAATTGATATTACTTCTCTAAACATAGGACAATCTATTAGAGTTAGAGATTTAAAATCAGACAAATTAGAATTTATTGATCCTAAAGCAAATGTTGTTGTATCAGTTGTAGTAACACGTACAGTCGCTTCAACAGGCGAAGAAGGCGAAGAAGGTGAAGAAGGCGAAGGAAGTGAAGGAGGAGAAGAAAAAACTGAAACTGCCGAATAGCCGTTTAATGTTCTGAACTGTGAAATATTTAATCATAGGTTTAGGCAATCCTGGAGACGAATATAAAAACACACGTCATAATATAGGTTATACAGTGCTGGATGCTCTTGCGAAGAAGTCCGGCACTTCTTTTTTTGATAAAAGATATGGTTTTGTTGCTGAAATAAAACATAGAGGCAAAACAATGATTTTAGTAAAACCTACAACATTTATGAATTTAAGCGGTAAGGCTGTAGATTACTATATTAAGAAAGAAAAAGTTCCTGTAGAAAAAACTTTGATTGTTGTTGATGATATAGCTTTGCCATTTGGTAGCATAAGAATTAGAAACAAAGGCGGAAGCGCTGGACACAACGGCTTAGAACATATTGAATATACTCTAAGCACTAATGTATATAATCGCTTACGTTTTGGAATTGGAAACGATTTCAACAAAGGTGGACAAGTAGATTATGTTTTAGGCGAATGGACAGAAGAAGAAAAACTATTATTACCAGCCAGAATTGAATTAGCAATTGAAGCAATCCTAAGTTTTCCCGTTCTTGGAATTGAGAGAACTATGAATTTTTATAATAACAAATAATGTCGAATTCTAAAAATAATAAACAAAATTACAGAAATTTAGCTTCGCGTTTTGTAGGTAAATTTTCAAATATAACAAGACCAAAATGCTTAGTTAAGACTGTAATTAGATTATATAAAAAATATTATAGAATAGACTTAAATGATTTTGTTATTCCCGAAAATGGATTTGAAAGTTTTAATAGCTTTTTCACAAGAAAATTAAAAAAAGGAGTTCGTCCAATAGGTAATGGCATAGTATCTCCAATTGATGGGAGTTTATTCGATTTTGGGAAAATTTCACTTGAAAATAAAATATATGTTAAACATAAACATTATTTCATTGATGATTTGATACCTAATAATATTGATGATTTAAAATCATATGCTGTATTTTATTTGTCTCCAGCAAATTATCATAGAGTGCATGCAAGCTTTGATATGCAAATAGAAGCAGCTGTATATTTGCCAGGAACTTTAAGACCAGTAAAGGAAAAAACAATAAATAAGAGAAATAGAGTCTATTGTAGAAATGAAAGAATAGTACTTTCTGGAAATTCCGAACATGGAAGGTTTTGTTGTGTTCTTGTTGGTGCCTTGTTTGTAGGAAAGGTTAAGTTGTCTTTCGATTCAGGTTTGCAGACAAATATTAAACGCGGAATTATAGCAGAAAAAAAATATAAAAAAGAAGTAATAATTAAAAAAGGAGAAGAAATAGGATATTTCGAAATGGGTTCTAGTGTAATATTATTGTTAGAGTCTGATATTTTTGAAAATATGAAGCTAGAATTAAATACTACTTTAAAAATGGGGCAAGACTTATTTTAGAAATCATCATTTGGACTAAGAAAATCAGAGTCGAAATTTTCATTACTTTCAAAACTATTACTGTCATCAAAGTTGGCACTATTATTCATTCTTGATTCAAATATAGCGCTTGTATCATTCATATCAAACCTATCGTAGTCAGAAAATTTTGCGAACTCTTTTTTGAATTTTAATTTAACTGTGTCGGTTGCTCCATTACGGTGTTTTGCAATAATAATTTCTGCTAATCCTTTAAGCGAATCTCCATCATTATTAGTCATAAATCCATAATATTCAGGTCTGTGAATAAATAAAACCATATCAGCATCTTGTTCTATTGCTCCAGATTCTCTAAGGTCTGAAAGTTGAGGTCTCTTATCTCCAGAGCGTGATTCTACCGAGCGGTTTAATTGTGATAATGCAATAATTGGTATATTTAATTCTTTTGCTATTGCTTTTAAAGAACGCGAAATAGTTGCAACTTCTTGTTCTCTGTTTCCTTTCATGTCAACTCCAGTAGTCATAAGCTGCAAATAGTCAATTATAATTCCTTGTATATTGTGTGTTCTAACTAATCTTCGGCATTTAGCTCTAAGCTCAAAAATTGAAATTGCTGGAGTATCGTCAATAAAAATAGGTGCGTTTTCTAAGTTTTTAACTTTTTGATTAAGTTGTGTCCATTCATGATCTTGCAAATCTCCACTTCTTAGCTTGGTGCTTGAAAGCTCTGCTTCAGCAGCTATTAAACGATTAACTAATTGTGCAGAAGACATTTCTAATGAGAATATAGCAATTGGTTTGTTATGATCAACTCCCATGTTTCTTGCCATAGATAGCACAAAAGCTGTTTTTCCCATAGATGGACGAGCAGCAATAATAATTAAATCTGAAGGTTGCCAGCCCGAAGTAATTCTATCAATATCCGAAAATCCACTTGGAAGACCTAAAAGTTTGTTTTTGTTTTTTGCAGCTTCGTCAATTGCCTCAAGAGCTTTGCCTAAAATTGTGTCAAGCTTTACAGTTTCGCTTTTTATATTTCCTTCTGAAATATTGAAAATTTCACCTTCAGCAAAATTTATTAATTCTTCTACATCTTGGCTTTCATCATATGAGCGTTTTTGTATTTCAGCCGAAGCTTTAATAAGTTCTCTTTGAATATATTTTTGATGAACCAATCTTGCATGGTATTCTAAGTGAGATGCTGTTGCAACTTTATCGGTAAGGTCGGCAAGATAATATTCTCCACCAATTATGTCTAATTTGTCGCGAGATTTTAGTTCGTGAGCAACTGTTATAATATCAACAGGTTTGTGGTTAGTACCAAGATTTAAAATAGACCTGTATATTTCTTGATGAGCAGGATCGTAAAATGATTCAGGCTTTAAAATATCTAAAATATTAAAAACCGCATCACTTTGAATTAGTAATGCTCCGAGAACTGCCTTTTCTATATCTGTGGCTTGTGGAGGCATTTTTCCATAAATAGCATTTAAACTATCAATGTTTGCTTCTGATTTCGAACTGCTTTGTTTTTTATTATTCATTGCCATAAATATATCTGAAATTTTTATTTCAAAAATACTGTTTAGAAATTGGCTTTAAAAATTTTTTGACGAAAATATAATAAACTTTTATCCACAATGGGTTTTGAAAAAAATGTTTATAACTTTTTTTTGTTTTAAAAGCTTATAAATGATTATCTTTGTTAAGAAAAAATAAGTTTTTAAAAATAGTTATTAAGATAAAATTTTAATTTTAACTTTACGAAAATATTTTAACTATGATAAAAATCGAAAATATTTATAAATCTTACGACAATTTAGAAGTTTTAAAAGGCATAAATATGCAAATTAAAAAATCTGAAATTGTTTCTGTATTAGGTGCTAGTGGTGCTGGAAAAACTACGCTTTTGCAAATTATAGGAACACTTTTAAAACCAGATAAAGGTAGTGTATTTATTAACGAAACTAATGTTGTTGGATTAAAAGATAAAAAATTAGCTAATTTTAGAAATCAAGAAATTGGTTTTGTTTTTCAATTTCATCATTTGTTGCCCGAATTTACAGCATTAGAAAATGTATGTATTCCAGGATTTATTGCAGGGACAAATAAAAATGAATTAATAAAAAAAGCAAAATATTTATTGGCTGCACTAAAAGTCGAAGATAGAGTAGAACATAAACCAAACGAACTTTCTGGTGGCGAAAAACAAAGAGTAGCAATTGCTAGAGCATTAATTAATAATCCTTCAATTATTTTAGCTGATGAACCTTCTGGCAATTTGGACTCTAAAAATGCAAAAGATTTGTACGAAATAATTTTTGGATTAAGAGAAGAATTTGCTCAAACTTTTGTTATTGTTACTCACAATATTGAGCATGCAAAATTAACAGATAAAATCTTTACAATAAAAGACGGAATTATAAACGAAGATTAATATCTGATACTCCAAAAATATGGGCGCTCAGCTTTTTTTGCTTGTTCAACATGATCTGAAATTAATTTTGTGTAATATTCTTCGTTTTGAGTCTTAACTTTTTTCTTATGTTTTGGCTTAACTAAAAATTCACTTACATCTTTATTTTCAATTTTTGTGGCAGTCATTACCAAAGCTCCTTCACTTATATCAATTTCTAAAATCATACCTGGCAAACCACCAAATCTATCTGGACCAAAAGGAATAGGCATGTCAAGAGCAAACCAAGCAACGATTTTATTTCCTTTTATCGGGTCTATATACATAGCGTCCATGCAAATATGACCAGCAACTTCTTTGATATTATTTAAAATTTTCCAACTTGGATTTTGAATATCATCTTTAATAACAAAAAGTTTGTTTGATTCTCTAATTAAATCATAAGTAGTGTTTTCTTCTAAATTTCTATAAATGATATATTCTTCGCTTCGCCATGCCCACGTGCCTTTTGCCTCTTCATCTTCAACCATCTCATAGCGAGAAGTGTTTTTATCAAAAAATAAAATAGAATTTTCAGTATATTCGCTATGTGTTCCCCACATATAAGAAGCTTTGTCTTTTTCGCTTTGACTTAAATATTTTACAGAATTAATTTTTTTTACCCAATCGTGTTTGATTTCATATTTTATTGTTCCGCTAAGCTCTTGAGCATTAGTGTTTAATGTAATTAAAACTGTTGCTATAATAAAGATTAAATATTTCATATCATTAAGTTTTTTAATTTTAAATTACCACCACATTTGTTTCTTTTTGGTTTCAAAACCTTTAATATTATATGATACACTTAACATGTAATATCTTGCTAAAGTTGGCGAAATGCTGGTTTCAATATAATTAGCTCCAGGGGTTTGACTAATCATTTTATTTTGATTTAATAAGTCGAAAACAGCTAAGCGTAGTTCAAATTTATTATTTTTACCAAGTATCTGTCTAATCGATGCATTTGCCAAATGTAAAACTTCATTTAATTCAAATCTGTCATTTTGATATTTTGTAAAATCATAATTTGCTTCAAAGAAAGATTTTTTAGCAAATTGCCATTTAATGCCAGTGCTTGCACTTAAATTTATAATATTTTGATTTTGACTTGTTTTAATTGAATAAGAAACATCAGACAATGAACCCGAAGAACCCAAACTTAGACTTAATTTTGAACTTAAAGTTAAATTAAATCCTAGATTTAGCCTGTATGAATTTGTGTTTGTGGTATTTCTTATAGAATTGATATAAACAGGCGATTCTCTGTATGAGTATGAACCACCAAGTCTTAAAGTTAATATTGTTTTTACAATTGGCATACTAGACCATAAATATGCTGTAACAGATTGTCCACCGCTAAGATTTTCGGGTTTCATTATTGTTGTATATCCTAAGCCTTCAACAAATTTTGTTTCTTGATTATAAACAATTTGGCTGTCGTAATAGTAGTAATATGCACTAGCATGAATGTTTGTAAATGAAGCTTGATTCCAATATGTCCACGAAATATCTGTTGAGTGATATGACTCTGGCTCTAAGTCAGGATTTCCTTCTGTTTTATAAAATCTATTACTTAAATTTGGAATTGGTTGCAGATAACTAATACTTGGAACATCTATGTCGTAAGAATATCCTAAGTTTATGTGCATATTGTTGGGAAACTCATAATATGTGGTAAAATTAGGAATAAAGTTGTTATATGTCTTTGTTAATTCTGGTACTAATAAAGGAGAGTTTTCAGTTACAGAGTATTTGTTAAACAAATTAATTGATTGAAAAGCCCCGCCTAAAGAAATATTTAAACCTTCCCAATTATAATTTATGCTTGTTCCAACTCGATTAAACATTTCTTTATTTTGATAATAAATGCTCAAACTATCAACCATAATGTAATTTGTTAAGGCATCTGTTCCAAGATTTTTAGATTGTGTGCTGTAGTTTCTAAAATTATAAAAACCGAATATAGAAAATCTTTTTGATAGTGGTTCAACATACAAAACGCTAGATTTTATTGTGTTATCATCATTGTCTTTAGAGTTTAAAATATTTATTTGTTCTAATTCTGTAGTGGCTGAAAAAAACTCATTTTTGTTTATTAAATTTTCCATTCTTCCAGATTGGTAGTAATTAAAAGCTCCACTAATAGCAAATTTTCTGCCTCTCTTTTTAAAACTATGATTATAAATAGCTAAAGTGTTAATTACTTTTGAGTCAAGAGTGTCGGTTTCGTTAGTAAAATTTTTATTAATATTTTGGTCTAAAATTGTTTTAAACAATTGAGTTCTAGTATCAATTGAACGATTTCCCGAAAATCTTCCATAAATTTTAAAAATTAAAGTATTGCTGGAGTCAATATTATGTTCAATTCTTGAGCTAATGTTGTGAGAATTTCTAAAAACATCACTGGCTGAATTTGTATTTAATAAATATGATGTGTCTGTTAAAAAAGTTTGCCTATTAGCAAAAGTTTCTGAATTCAAATCTGTTTGGTTATAGGAGTAAGAAGCATTAAAGTTTATTTTTTTTGTATTGTAATTATAATTTACGCCACCTCCATAATTTTTAGTAAATCCTTTCCCATCAAAATAACCCATAATTCCTCCGCCTCCAATTTCCATGACATGGAAACCACTACCATCACCGCCAAATCCAAAATCACCATTATCTCTATTCGAAAAAGCAGCACTTCCTTTAAATTCAGAGTAATCGTCCCAATTTACTCCTGTTTGATTGATATTATTACCAAAACCAATTATTGAAAATTGATGTTTTTCGTTAAATCTATTAAAATTAGCTTTTGATGCCCAAAGTAGTTTTTTTCTATAGTCATCAAATCCACCTGCTAATGTAGCTTTCCCAAAATGTCCTTTTTTAAATTCGTCTTTTAATTCAAGATTCATTACTTTTTCTTTGTTGCCGTCTGCAATTCCAGTAAGTCTTTCTTGTTCTGATTTGTCGTCGTAAACTTGAACTTTGGAAATTGCTTGAGCATCAAGGTTTTTTGTGGCACTTTTTGGGTCATCACCAAAAAAAGTTTTACCATCTACATAAACACGTCTGATATCTTTGCCTTGAGTTGAAATATTACCACTTACGTCCACATCAATTCCCGGCAAGCGTTTTAACAAATCTTCAACTGTAGAACCTGGCGGAACTTTAAATAAACGAGCATCATATTCAACAGTGTCGCCTTTAATAAATATAGGAGCTTGAGCTGATTTAATTACAACTTCCATTAAAATTTCAGCTATAGGCTCAAGTTTTATAATGCCTAAATCCACAGTTGCTTGGTTAGAAATAGGAATGTTTTTTTGCACAGGCATAAAACTCACATGAGAAATTTTTAAAAGATAACCAGAGTTTTTAACGTTTTTAAAACTAAAATTACCCTGAGAATCAGAAGTTGTGTAATTTATTAAAGTAGAATCTTTGCTGTTTAGTAACATTACAGTAGCAGCAGGAACAATTTCATCATTCTCATCTATTATCTGTGCTTTGATAGTAATTTGAGAAACTTGTGCCTTGCCTATTATGCTAAAACTTACAAGCACTAAAGCGAGAAAAACACTTTTTATTAAATGTCTCATTATTAATGTGTTTATTTGTAATAATAAAACTGCAAGATTGATAAAATATTTTAATAAACGCTTTAAAATAATGTTAAATATTTTAATAAACTGTAAAAATAAATTTTAACTAAAAAAACAATTTTATAAACTCGTTTAGCCACCTCAAATCGTAAATCCCAAAATCCTCAAATCCAAAATCCCAAATCCCAAATCATAAATCGTAAATCCAAAATCCCAAATCGTAAATCCCAAATCTCAAATCCAAAATCCCAAATCCCAAATCTCAAATCCAAAATCCCAAATCCTAAATCTCAAATCCAAAATCCCAAATCCTAAATCTCAAATCCAAAATCCCAAATCGTAAATCTCAAATCCCAAATCCAAAATCATAAATCACCAAATCCCAATCAGTTGTAGAGCAAAATTAAAGTTTATATGTAAAATTGTTACAAATTAGAACAAATGTTTGTTTAGTATTAAAACATTTATTATCTTTGCAGTGTGAAAAACCAAAAAAATAAAATATGAAAACAAATTTATCGCAAAAGCAAATAGGCAAGCGAATAAGTGAACTGCGAAAAACAAGAGGATTTACTCAAGAAGAATTGGCTAATAGGCTTGAAATTTCCCGTTCATCATTAGCTCAAATTGAGTTGGGAAATAGAAATGTTGATATCCTTGAATTACAAAAGCTATCTATGATTTTAAAATTTTCACTCGATGATTTTATGTCTAAGAATTTTTCTGCTATTAAAAATATTGATGTGAAAGAAGAAAAAGAAGAAAAAAAGTCAGAAGAAAGAATTTCTGTGCCTAAATTACAAGTTAACAAATTTAAAAACATATTGCTTTACATACTTGAACGTTGTGCTGGCAAACCAAATGTTGGAGAAACTGTTCTTTATAAATTGCTTTATTTTTCTGATTTTAATTATTATGAACTCTACGAAGAGCATTTAACAGGTGCTAAATATCGCAAATTACCTTATGGACCTGTTCCACAAAAATTAGATGCAATTATTAACCAAATGCTTGAAAAAGGACAATTACAAAAAGTAAAAACAGAATATCATGGCTATCCTCAAACTCGATATTTACCTTTAGTAAAAGCTGATTTAACTAAACTAAAAGCAAGTGAAAAAGAAGTTATTGACGGAGTTATAGAACAAATGAGCGACTGGTCGGCAACTATGATTAGCGAATATTCTCACAAAGACTTGCCTTGGGAAGTAACAGAAGAAGGAGATTATATAAGTTACGAATTGGCTTTTTATAGAGAGTTACCTTATTCCGTAAGAATTTACGAAGACGAAAATGATTAAACTATGGATTTCAATCAGCTACCTGAATTTGAAAAAGATTTAAAATCCTTGTTAAAAAAATATAGAACTTTAAATGAAGACCTAAATGAAATAAAAACAATTTTAAGAAAGAAACCGCTTGAACGTCAACCATTTAGTTTTCGTATAGATAACTTAAGTTTAGAAACACGCATTATTAAAGTTAGAAAAATTGCTTGTAAATCATTAAAAGGTAAAGGAGTAAACTCAGGTTTAAGATTAATTTATGCTTACTTTCCAAACGAAGAAAAAATTACTTTTATTGAATTATATCATAAGAACTACAAGGAAAATGAAGACAGACAAAGAATTTAAATAATTTTAAATAAAAGATGATTTTCAATTTTTCCAAAAACTCTATTCTGTGATAAAACAAATTGCACATTATCTCTGTAAAAAAGGAATTTATGTAACATATTTTAGAACAAAAACACCTAAATCATTATTGTTTTACGGACAAACCTTTGGCAGTCGTCCTTCTGACATAGATTTATTCAAAATCAAACTTTTAACTGAAACAATTCTCAATTTTCTAAGGAGCAAGTGCAGAGCCAAACTTGTTTGAACTCTGCCGAGAGACGATAGAAAATGTAGCGAAGCTAAATTATTCAATTCTCAATTCTTAATTAGTTTAATCCAAAATCCATTTAAAATTAAAAACTCACCACTAAAAACTAAAAACTCTTTAAATCCAAAATCCAAAATCCCAAATCCCCAAATCCGCTTTCGACTTTTAACACTTCAACTACGTTCAGTGCATCGCTTTTAACTTTTAACTGAATTAATTTATCTTTGTGGTCTAAAATTTTATTAAATGCAAATCTTAGAAGCACTTAAAAAAGAGATACAAGGCGAAGTTCAAGTTGATAATATTTACAGAACTCTTTATGCTACAGATGCCTCTGCTTATCGCGAAATTCCTAAAGCTGTTGTTTTTCCTAAGAATAAAGACGATTTAATTGCTATTGTAAAATTTGCGAAAAAGCACAATTTAAGTTTAATTCCAAGAGCAGCAGGCACATCTTTGGCTGGTCAGGTTGTTGGGAATGGAATTGTGGTTGATACTTCGCGGGCTTTTAATAAAATTTTAGAAATTAATAAACCCGAAAAATGGGTGAAACTTGAGCCAAGTGTGGTTTTAGATGAGCTAAATAAAGTTTTAGCAAAAGAAAATCTATTTTTCGGACCAGAAACTTCGACTTCTAATCGCTGTATGATTGGTGGAATGATTGGAAATAATTCCTGCGGCGCACATTCTTTAATTTACGGTTCTACTCGCGACCATGTTTTGGAAATGGACTGTATTTTGAGTGATGGCTCTGAAGCTCATTTTGGAGAAATTTCTAAAGCCGAATTTGAAGAAAAATGTAATTTGCAAAATCTCGAAGGCGAAATTTATAGACAATTAAAAACTTTGCTAACAGACCCAATTATTCTTGAAGAAATTTCAAAGCAATATCCAGACAAAGAAATTAAAAGACGAAATACAGGCTATGCTTTGGATTTGCTTGCAGACAGCGAAATTTTTGGTAATTCAAACGAGAAATTTAATATGTGTAAACTTTTAGCAGGTTCTGAAGGAACTTTAGCTTTTACAAGCTCTGTAAAACTAAATTTGGTTGATTTGCCACCCAAAACCAAAGCTTTAATGTGTGTGCATACAAAAAGTTTACACGAAGTCTTTGAAGCAAATCTTGTCGCATTAAAACACTCTCCAGCTTCTATAGAATTGATGGACAAAAAAGTGTTGGATTTATCAAAAGCAAATATTAAGCAAAATAGAAACAGATTTTTTATAAATGGCGACCCAGCTGCAATTCTTATAGTAGAATGGTTTGCCGATGATATTGAAACAATAAATAAGCAAGCAGACGAATTAGAAAAAGAATTGCGTTCAAAATCTTTGGGCTATGATTATGCAAGGGTTTATGGTGGCGATATTGCAAGGGTTTGGGAATTGCGAAAAGCAGGATTAGGTGTTTTGTCAAATATGCCCGGCGATGCTAAACCTGTTCCAGTTATTGAAGATACCGCGGTTAGACCAGAAGATTTATCTGCATTTATAAAAGAATTTGAGGAGTTAATGCAAAAACTTGGCTTAGATTGCGTTTATTACGCTCACATTGCAACAGGTGAACTGCATTTGCGTCCAGTTTTAAATTTGAAAGACAAAAAACATGTAGAACTTTTCAGAACCGTAGCTTTAGAAACCGCCAAATTGGTAAAAAAATATAAAGGCTCTTTGAGTGGCGAACATGGAGACGGACGTTTGCGTGGCGAGTTTATTCCTTTGATGATGGGAGAAAAGTTGTATGATGTTTTTAAGGAAATAAAAAATGTTTGGGATCCAAAAAATATTTTTAATCCAAATAAAATTGTGGATACTCCACCAATGAATACTTCGTTGAGATATAAACCGGGTGTTGAAACAAAAGAAATAAAAACAATATTTGATTTTTCTTCGACAGGTGGCTATATGCGCGCTGTAGAAAAATGTAACGGTTCTGGCGATTGTCGCAAATCTCATATTATTGGAGGAACTTTATGTCCAAGTTTTCAGGCAACTAAAGATGAGAAAAACTCTACACGAGCACGTGCAAATATGTTGAGAGAAGTTCTTACAAATTCAACTAACAATAAGCCCTTTAACTCAAAAGAATTATACGAAGTTTTAGACTTGTGCCTGCTTTGCAAGGCTTGTAAGTCTGAATGTCCTTCAGGTGTAGATGTGGCAAAATTGAAAATGGAGTTTTTGCAACATTATTATGATACAAATGGAGTTCCGTTGCGTTCGTTTGCAGTTGCTTACTTGCCAGTTGTTTATAAAATATTTGCCTCTTTGCCGGGTTTTGTAAATATTTTTCTAAAAAATAAGTTTTTCTCAAAAATTTTAAAAAGTATAATTGGTTTTAATCAAAAAATTGAATTTCCATTGATGCATAAAACTGGATTTAAGAAATTGTACAAGGGAAAACAAAAATTTGAAAATCCAAATCCTATAAAAACTATTTATTTGTTTAATGACGAATTTACAAAATATTTAGAAAGTGATTTAGGAATAAAAACAATTTTATTTTTTGAAAAACTCGGCTATCAAGTAAAACTTGCACCAATAAATTTTAGCGGAAGAACTTGGTTGAGCAAAGGTTTGGTAAGGCGTGCAAAAAAACTTGCAAATAAAAATATCGAAATTTTAAAAAATATTATTTCGTCTGAGACACCTTTGATTGGAATAGAACCTTCGGCAATATTGAGCTTTAGAGACGAATATCCTGATTTAGTTAATGCTGAAAATAAAAATGCTGCTCAGGATATTGCACAAAACTCATTTTTATTTGATGAATTTATTGCTGCTGAGTTTGAAAAAGGGAATATTTCTGCTAATTCTTTTACAGATGCAGAGTTGAAAATTAAATTTCATGGGCATTGTCAGCAAAAATCATTGATTACAACCAAATTTACCAAGCAAATATTATCAATTCCTAAAAATTATAAAGTTGCCGAAATCCCAAGTGGTTGTTGTGGTATGGCAGGTTCGTTTGGTTACGAAAAAGAACATTATGATTTATCGCAAAAAATAGGAGAGTTGGTATTATTCCCAGAAGTTAGAAATGCAGATGATGATACAGTTATTGTAGCTGTTGGAACAAGTTGCCGTTGTCAGATAGAAAGTGGAACTGGCAAAAAATCTTTACATCCTATCGAAGTTTTGTGGGAAGCCTTAGTTTAAATCTTTTATTTCAAAGCTTTTCTAAGTTTCACAAGTTTTTCTAATAAGTCGTCAACTAAATCTAATTTTAGCATATTTGCACCATCTGATAGTGCTTTTTTGGGTTCGGGGTGAGTTTCTATAAAAAGTCCGTCAGCACCAACAGCAAGACCAGCTTTTGCCATGTACTCAATCATTTCTGGCTGACCGCCAGTAACGCCACTTGATTGGTTTGGTTGTTGTAAACTGTGAGTAACATCAAGCACAACAGGAAAGCCAAAAGTTTTCATTTTAGGAATTCCTCTAAAATCAATTACTAAATCATTATAGCCAAAGGTAGTACCGCGTTCTGTTAGCATAATGTTTTTATTTCCTGTAGAAAGAATTTTTTCTGTGGCAAATTTCATTGATTCGGGAGACAAAAATTGTCCTTTTTTTATGTTCACAAATTTTCCAGTTTTTCCAGCAGCAATAAGCAAGTCTGTTTGGCGACATAAAAAAGCAGGAACTTGTACAATATCAGCAACTTTTGCAGCAATTTCGGCTTCTTCGGGCGAGTGAATATCTGTACAAATATGTAGTTTTAATTCTTGTTTTACTTTTGATAAAATTTCTAAAGCTTTTTCATCGCCTAAACCTGTGAATGAATTTACACTACTGCGGTTAGCTTTGCGGTACGAAGATTTAAAAATTAACTGAATATTGTGTTTTTTGCATAAATCTTTTAGAACTTTCGCAGTATGTAATGTGATTTCTTCATTTTCTACTACGCAAGGTCCAGCAATTAAAAAAAAATGTGCAGAATTGTCTAAAATTAAATTTTCCACTTTCAAAATATTTATATTTCTACAAAAATATAAAATTAAATCACTTTAAAAACCTAATATTTAATTAATTTTGTAGCAAAAAACAATGTATAGAATTTCTTTAGTTTCTTACTCAAATACTTTGCCTTTTAAAGAGGCTTTGTATAATTCTGAGTTTGTAGCTAAAAATGCAATTTTACAAGAACGTATTCCTGCTATGTGTGCCGAAGATATTTTTACAGGAGAAGCAGATATTTCATTAGTGCCAATAGGAGCATTTCCTATTCCCGAAAACACAAGAATTATTAGCGATTTTTGTTTGGCAGCAAAAAATAAAGTTGAGTCAGTACTATTGGTATCGCAAAAAACTAAAGAAGAAATTAAAACCATAATTTTAGATTATCATTCACGAAGTTCGGTAAAATATATTAAGATTTTGGCAGAAAAATTTTGGAAAATAAAATATAATTATCAAAATGCTGACGGAAATTTTAAAGATTTAATAAAAGAAGATACTGCTGCAGTTATTATTGGAGATAGAGCTTTAAATTTCCGTAATTCTATAAAATACAAATATGATATTGCCGAAGAATGGTTTAAATTTACAGGTAAACCAGCGATTTTTGCCGTTTGGGTTGCAAACAATAAGGTGAGTGATAGTTTTTTAAAAGAGTTTAACAAAATTTTGAAATCTGGATTTGAAAATCGAAAGCAAATTGCTGAAAAAAATAAACATTTATATCCCAATTTCGACTTAGTTAATTATTTAACAAACTGCATGGATTATAATTTTGATGAAGCTAAACAAGAAAGTTTAAACATGTTTAATCAATTTTATTCTGAAATTTTAAGATAAAAACTATATTTGTAAATTTTGTGAAAAAGCGATTTAAATTAAAGAAATATGAATTTACAAATTAAAGATTTTGAACCAAAGCACTACGACGAAATGAATGTCCTGTGGCAGTTGACCGACATGGGCGGAGCTTATCGTGGAGATAATTTGGAAATAATTCTTAATTCAATAAAAATGGGCGGTGCCTTGTATCTTCTTTTTAATGACGATGTTATGATTGGCACTTCATGGATTACAAATGATGGTAGAAGGCTTTATTTGCATCATTTTTGTATTCATCCCGAACTACAAGGCAAAGGATTAAGCAAATTATTAATGGACAAATCTATGGAATTTGCCAGAAAAGTAGGTTTGCAAATAAAATTAGAAGTTCATAGAGAACATGTTGTAGCCCGCAATCTATATGATAAATATGGCTTTAAATATTTAGGAGATTACGATATTTTTATTGTTAGAGAATATTAATGCCTTGAGAAAACAAATTTTAAATTTAGCTTACCCTGCAATTATCAGCAATATTACCGTACCTTTAGTAGGTTTGGTTGATATAGCTTTAGTTGGTCGTTTAGGCTCGGCGGCTTATATTGGCGGTGTTGGTTTTGCAAGCGTAGTTTTTTCTTTTATATATTCGGGCTTAGGTTTTTTAAGAATGAGTACAAATGGACTCACAGCACAAGCCTATGGAGCTTCGAATTTTAGAGAGGCAAATTCAATTTTAATTAGAGCAATTATTCTTGGCGTTCTTAGTGGATTGTTGTTAATAGCCTTGCAAACACCGTTAGAAAGGCTTTTAATAAGTATGTTTGATTCTTCGCCAGAATCTTTAAAATATGCTTCTGAATATTTTTATGTAAGAATTTATGCAACACCAGCAAGCCTGGCAGTTATTGGTTTTATGGGTTGGTTTGTGGGAATGCAAGACACTAAAACGCCTATGTGGGTAACCTTGATAATAAGTCTCGCAAATATTGCTTTTAGTCTTTTCTTCGTAATTTATTTTAAAATGGGAGTAAAAGGAGTGGCACTTGGAACTGTTGTTGCACAATATTTAGGACTGATTTCTTCAATTTTATTTTATGTAAAAAAATACAAATCTTATTTGTCTTATATAGATAAAAAATCCATTTTAAAATTTGATGAAATAAAGAAGTTCTTTAATATTAGTAAAGATATTTTTGTGCGTTCTATCTTACTCACAGGAAGTTTTTTCTTATTTAATATTGTTTCTGCCGATTTTGGCGACGAAATCTTAGCCTTAAACTCTGTGATGTTACAGTTTTTATGGTTTTTCTCATATTTTGCCGATGGTTTTGCAAATGCAGGCGGTAGCATTGCCGGAAAATATAAAGGAGCAGCAAATCCAAAACTTTTAAAAGAAACAATAAAAGAATCGTTGAGATTAGGACTGTTGGTAGCTATTATTTTTTCTGTTGTTTATGTGTTCTTTTCCAAACAAATTGTGCAAATCTTAACCGATGATGTTCAAGTAATTAGTCTTTTTGAAACTTATCATTTTTGGGTTTGGTTAATCCCAATTACAGGTTTTGCAGCCTTTATTTATGATGGAATTTACATCGGAATTACAGAGTCGAAAATAATGAGAAATGTTATGATTATTTCAATTTTGATAATATATGTTCCACTTTTATTTTTAGCAAAACATTATATTGGAAATCATGGAATGTGGGCAGTGCTAATTTTAATGCTTTTAACACGAGGAATTGGACTGAAAGTCCAGTTAAAAGTTAAAAGCGATGCACTGAACGTAGTTGAAGTGTTAAAAGTTGAACCGAGTTTACGAGCTCACCGAAGGTAAAGAGGCTGCGCGTAATCAGTTAAAAGTTGGAAAGGGTGTAAAATTATGGTTATGGAAAAGAAAAAAATAGCAATACAAGATACTTATGGTGAAAGATTTCAGCATTGTTGGGGTTGTGGACCAAAAAATGAAGAAGGTTTACATTTAAAGACTTATCCGAATGAAGATGGAAGCCAATGTATTTGTAGGTTTACGCCAGCAAATAAATATACAGGTGGAGTTCCAGACAATCTTTTTGGAGGCATGATAGCGGTTATTTTTGATTGTCATGGAACTGCTTCTGCTGCTTGGTTTGCTCATAATAAAAAAGGACTTGAACTTACAGAAAATACTGTAATAGGGCGTTTTGTTACAGCAAGATTAGAAATTGATTTTAAAAAACCACTTCCTATGAATGAAGAAATAACAGTTACCTCAATACTTGAAGAAATTGGAGAAAGAAAAGCTATAGTTAATATGAAAATGGAAGCCGGCGGACTCGTTTGTGCTAAAGCAAAGATGATTGCTGTTAGTTTGTAAAGTTCTTAAAGTTCTTAAAGTTTATAAAGAAGGCAAGTATTTGATTGTCAATAGTTTGTCCGTAAGGGCAACACAATGAAATCAGTTAAAAGTTTGTAAAGTGGAGTTAGTTTGTGGGTTTCGTCAAAGTTTAAAGAATTAATTATATCCATTTTTAACTCATTTTTCAACTTTTAAGAAAAATTAGTCATAAAATATTTTGTTCAAACCCTTAGCTTTTTACCAAGTCATAATATCCTCAAATCTCTTAAACTTCACACTTTACAAACTTTACAAACTCTACAAACACTTTATTAAACCTGAAAGCATTTTTGAAACTTCTTCTGACATTGCAAAAAGTAATTTAA
>DAONZU010000009.1:0-38606 GCA_035406965.1 Bacteroidales bacterium | reverse complement strand
TGTAAATTATGTAATTTAACAGCAAAGAAAATTTCAAGCATGGTAAAAAATCATAATATTGATAAAAGTAATGTACTCTATATTTTTGTTGAATCTGATGAGATTGCAAAATTTTTAGATGAAACTAAGTCAACAGATATAAAGTATATTCAAATGCCAAAAGAAGAAGTTATGCAAATAACAGCAGGAGGAGTGCCTGTTATAATTCTTTATGAGAATGAAGTTGTTGATGCATTTGTTTATAGAGGAATTGTAGAGAAAAAGATAGTAGATTTTTTTAAAAATTAAAAACAAAAATAGCTTTGTAATCAAGCAATACACAAAATCTTTAATCATTAAAAATCAAATTTTTTTACAAGATAAATTTTTATATTTACATTTTTTGTTAATACGAAAATCTGTTTATATTTGCAGACAGGTTGAATTTTAAAAATATAATAAATTAGATGTATAAAATTGTAAAGAAAAGACCACTTGCCGAACAAATATTTTTAATGGATATTGAGGCACCAAGAGTTGCAAAATCAGCTCAACCAGGTCAATTTGTTATTTTAAGAGTTAGAGATAAAGGCGAGAGAATACCACTTACTATTTGTGATTACGATAGAGAAAAAGGAACTGTAACTATTGTAACACAGTGTATAGGAGTTTCTACTCACTTAATTTGCGAACATAATGAAGATGATTATATTTTAGATTTTGCAGGACCTTTAGGTCAAGCTTCGGAATTAATTCATGCAACAGACGAAGAACTTGCTAATAAAAAAATACTTTTTGTCGGCGGTGGAGTTGGAGCAGCACCAGTTTATCCTCAAGTGAAATATTTGAGCAATAGAGGCTTTAAACCTGATGTAATAATAGGTGCAAAATCTAAAAATTATGTAATTCTCGAAGAAGAAATGCGTGCAGTTTCTAATAATTATTATATCACAACTGATGATGGAAGCTATGGCTTTAAAGGCATGGTAACTGATAAACTTAAAGAATTAGTTGAAAAAGAAAATAAAAAATACGATTTAGTTGTTACCATTGGACCAATGATAATGATGAAATTCGTAAGTTTGTTAACTAAAGAATATAGTATTTCTACAGTTGCAAGTTTAAACACTTTAATGGTTGACGGAACAGGAATGTGTGGAGCTTGTAGAGTAAGCATAGGTGGGCAAACAAAGTTTACCTGTGTTGACGGTCCTGAATTTGATGCTCATTTAGTTGATTTTGACGAAGCAATGCGTCGACAAAATATGTATAAAACTATTGAAGGACAAAAAAGAGAAGAATTAGAAAAAAATCATAAATGTAAAATAGGAAGATAATATAATGTCAACAAAAATACCTAGAGTTCCAGTAAGAGAACAAGCAGCACAAGAACGTATCAAAAATTTTGAAGAAGTGAGCTATGGTTATAACGCTGAAGAAGCTGTATTAGAAGCTCATCGTTGTATTCAGTGTAAAAATCCTCGTTGTGTTAAGGCATGTCCAGTGCAAATTAAAATTCCAGAATTTATTTTAGCGGTAAAAAATAAAGATTTTGCACAAGCTGCTGATATTATTGCCGAAGATTCAAGTTTACCAGCCATTTGTGGTAGAGTTTGTCCACAAGAATCGCAATGCGAAGGCTCATGTGTGCTTGGAGTTAAAGGCGAGCCAGTAAATATTGGAAAATTAGAACGTTTTGTTGCAGATTGGGGAAGAAAAGAAAATTATTATAATCCTACAAAAGTTTCTACAAACGGCTTTAAAGTAGCAGTTATTGGTAGCGGACCAGCAGGATTAGCTTGTGCAACCGACTTGGCAAAACTAGGTTATCAAGTAAAAATATTTGAAGCTCTTCATTTACCCGGTGGCGTGTTAGAATATGGCATTCCCGAGTTTCGTTTGCCTAAAGAAGAAGTTGTAAGATACGAAATCAACAATGTTAAAAAATTAGGCGTAGAAATAGAAACTAACGTAATTGTTGGACGTACTATAACCATTGATGATTTACTTGATAAAGAAGGTTATCATGCTATATTTTTAGGTTCTGGTGCAGGATTACCAAAGTTTATGAATATTCCCGGCGAAAATTTGAATGGAGTGGTTTCTGCTAATGAATTTTTAACTCGCTCTAATTTAATGAAAGCTTTTGACCCAGAATATGATACACCAATTTATGTAGGAAAACGCGTTGCTGTAGTAGGTGGCGGAAACGTAGCTATGGACGCTGCTAGAGTTGCACGTAGGTTAGGAGCAGAGGTGTATTTAGTGTATAGAAGAAGCGAAAAAGAATTGCCAGCAAGAGTCGAAGAAGTACATCACGCCAAAGAAGAAGGAATAATTTTTAAACTTTTGAATAATCCTGTAGAAATTTTAGGAAATGAAAAAGGTTGGGTTACAGGCATGCGTTGTATCGAAATGGGACTTGGCGAACCTGACGAAAGCGGACGCAGACGACCAATACCAATTAAAGGTTCTGAATTTAACATAGAATGTGATGTGGTTATTATGTCTTTGGGAACTTCGCCTAATCCTTTAATTGCAAGTACAACACCTAATCTTAATACAGAAAAATGGGGTGGTATTATTATTGACGAAAATACTTGCCAAACTTCTAGAGAAGGCGTGTTTGCTGGTGGCGATAATGTTACTGGAGCTGCAACTGTAATTCTAGCAATGGGAGCTGGACGTAAAGCGGCAGAACAAATAGATGTTTTTATTAAAAACAAATTCGGGAAAAAGTAAGCAAATAGTAAAAAGTTGTGGAATTTGCAAGTTCAGAATATTCTAAAAATGTTGGAATTAAAATAGCTAAAGCTGCAAAACTAGCAAATGTCTCCACAGCAACAATTCGCAACTGGATAAAAACAGGATACTTAACTAAAATAGATGCTGGATTAATTTCGAAAAAGTCTTTTGATAAGTTTATGCAAGAAGTTGCAGGCAAGGAAAAATTAAATTCTCGCTCAAATAAACTTTTAAAAGATTCTCACGACCATGTTAAAGTACGTAAAACACTAAAAAACTTAATAAATACTACCAAATCTGCTGATATTGGTTCTGAATACGAAAAATTACTGTCAAATTCTTATAAAAACAAAGAAGGAATTTACTACACACCGCCTTGTATAGTAAGAGATATGTTTAAAAACATTTACATTTCTCCAAATTTTAAATTTTTAGATCCATGTTGCGGTTCGGGAAATTTTATTATTGAAGCAATTAGGTTAGGAGTAAAGCCTGAAAATGTTTATGGCTACGATACAGATGAAAATGCTGTAATAATTACAAGAGAAAGAATTAAAAAAGAATTTGGATATGAATCTCCAAATATTATTTGCCGTAATTTTTTAGAACAAGCACCAAAACTTAATAAAAACAATATTTTATTCGATTTAGTTTTTACAAATCCACCTTGGGGAAAGAAAATTGATAAACAAGATAAGCAAAAATATTCCAAGCTATTTAACTGTGGCAATAGTTTTGATACAACATCTTTGTTTTTGGCAGCTAGTTTAAGTATTTTAAAAAATAAAGGAAAACTTGGTTTTTTAATTCAAGAAGCATTTTTTAATATTGGTCAATTTGAGGATATTAGAAGAAAAATTATAAAGAAAAAAATATTAAGGTTTGTTGATTATGGCAAAGCATTTAATAGTTTGATTACTAAAGCTAAAGCAATAGTTATTGAAAATAAAACTTCAAGTAAAAATGATGAAATTATTTGTGAAAATAATGATAAATCACACACAAGATTTTTAAGTTCTTTTGTAAATAATCCAAAATGTATTTTCAATTTTGAAGTAACAAACGAAGAAAATGAGATAATCAATCATTTGTACTCTATAAATCATATAAGCTTAAAATCTAATGCAGATTGGGCTTTAGGCATTGTAACAGGAAATAATAAAAAATTCTGCATAAGTCAAGAAAAAGAGGGTTATTTGCCAATTTACAAAGGTTCTGACATCACAAAATCAGGACTTAAAAAACCAAGTAATTTTATTTTAAATGATTTTTCGCAATTTCAGCAAGTTGCACCAATAGAAAACTTTTTAGCTAAAGAAAAAATAATTTACAAATTTATCACTTCTGATTTATGCTTTTATTGTGATAAAAACCAAGTTTTAATTTTAAATAGTTCAAATATCCTAATTCCTAAAAACATTGATATATCTGCACAACAGTTAACAGATTTGCTTAATAGTGAAATTATAAATTGGCTTTTTAAGAAAATTTTCTCAACACATAAAATTTTAAGAGGAGATTTGGTATTATTACCTATTCACAACGGATATTTTAGAAAATACGAAAAATTTACTGAAGAAAATTATTTGAAATACTTACAAATTCAGAAAGATAATAATGGTGAATACCAGTTAGTTAAAAGTTAAAAGTTGAAAGTAGGCTGGCGCGTCTATTGCTTCGCAGAGTTCGCTTCGCTCACTCTGCTCACTCGAATTACAATCAAAGTCCGTAGGATGAGCTCAGTAAAACCAAGTCCGAGCGAGAGAACCAATCAGTTGAAAGTTAAAAGCACACGCTCATTTCGACTTCGCTCAATGAGCGTGTACTTTTTAACTAATTAAAATCCACTAACAGTAATCCACTGTCCTTTAGTTCTTGCAAAATTTGAATCATCATACATTGTTTTACAAACAGTTGCAGGTAAATAATATTTTCCTTCATAAGCAGCTGTAAGCATTACTCTATATGTGTAAGTGTATTTGTTATAAATATTAAAATATGTCAATACTCTGTCATCTCTAATATCTTGGTAAGTGTAGTAGGAGTCATCTCCTAATTGTGTAGTAAACATTCTAGAGTTTATAATTTCCCAACCAGATGGAAATACTTGAGACAATGCAACATTATCCAAACTAGCTAAATTGCTGGTATTAGAAATAGTAACAGTTGCAATAAAGTCGGTTCCTTGTGGAATATTAGTAATATCAATAGGATTGCCTGTCAAACTTGTGTATTTAATACTCATATTTATATTTGACGAACCAGCTGTTTCATGTTCAATTTCTGGAATTCCTTTTTTAATAATTCTTACAAAATAAGAATTGTTTTCAGTTGGGTTTAACACAAAATTATTTTTTTCATTTTCAAAAATCTTTAATTTTGTCTTATAAACAGGCTTATTTGTTTTTACACTATACTTGGTACCATTAAATGTGTAATTACATTCAATAATCTCTGAAACTGCCCATTTTTTCACATATTTAGCCGAAGCTAATAGGGCATAAGCAGATGTTTGAGTAGAAGCATATTGATTAGAACCCATAAATTCAGCAATGTCTTTTAAAACCATAAATGCTTTTTCTTTTTCGCCAAGTTCTATCAATGTTTCTAAAATCATTGCTTTGTCACGAATTCCTGAACCAAAAGTTCCTGATAGTTCGTAATACGAATTTACATTAGTATTTAATTTAGCAATCATCGATTTTGCAATGCTTGTATTTCCAATTAAAGCATAAGCACTTGCTAAACGCCAAGCTGTAGCGGATTGAATTTTCGATTCTTTTAATCTGTTCATTGCCGACCTGTCTGCTTGTTTTGCTAAAGCTAAAGTATATAAACGGTAAGCTTGAGTTAATTGAGATGTATTGCCGTCATCAACCCATTTAGAAGCTTTTTGCTTTTGATATTTTAACCAATTGGATTTAACACTTGAATTTACAGTATATCCCGATTTTTCGGCTTCTAATATAAAATGTCCGGCATAGTTTGTTGCCCATTCCGATACTTCGTTTAATCCTGCCCAATAAGCAAAACCGCCACTTGCTGTTTGGTACTTATTCAATTTGTTTAAGCAAGCATTGATATTTGTCTGTATTTCAGCCTTTTGCTCTGCGGTTAGTTCCATAAAAGCATCTAAATATAATTGTGGAAATACAGCAGAAACAATTTGCTCTAAACATCCGTGAGGATAAGTTTTTAAGAAATTTAATCTGTATTCTAAATTCATAGGTGGAATATTGTAAATTTCTAAATATGCTTCGTTGCTTCCTGTAATTCCATCAGCATCAAAAGCAATATTTACTTCGTTTTGTCCACTCATTTCATCTATAATTTCAGCAACTTTTGTATTTACATGCTTCACATCTAATTCAACATTATATTTAGACACATGAGAGCCGCTAGTTGCAATAATTTCAATTTTAGCAATTCCTGTTTTTGTGTTAGACTTTAAGCTAAAATTATGAATTTTTTCGCCTTCTTTTGTAAAATTAACAGTAGCAGAGCTTGAACCTACAACTTCTAGCATTTCGTTGGTTTTTATTGTTAATTTAACGTTTTTAACGTCAGGTTTCATAGCAAATACTGTTACAGGTAATTTAAAGCTTTCGTTAACTCCAAGTCGGCGAGGAGCGGTTCCTAAAATCATTAAAGGTTTCTTTACAGGAGTGGTTTTTTCTGCAGAACCAAAGGCATTTCCTTCTGTAGCAACTACCATTGTTCTAACAGAACCTATATATTGTGGTAATTGAATTTCGTGAGTATTTGTCTCGCCTTTTTTAAGCTCGAAAGGACCGATATATTTTACCATAGGTCTAAATCTATTTGCTTGAGCAAAATCTTCGGGAGCAACTTCATCATCGCCACCACCAATACTCAACATTTTGCCAGCATCAATTTTAAAAGCACCTATAACATAGTTGAAAATATCCCAAGTTCTTACACCCAAAGCTTCTTTACTATAGAAATAAGCCCAAGGATTTGGAGTTTTAAATTTTGTTAAATTTAATAATCCTTCGTCAACCATTGCTAGAGTGTAAGTCATAGGTTTTCCATCTTTTTCTTTTACTTGAATTTTCACCTTGCTTTCGGCTAATAATTCATTATTCATCACAAGTTCAGGGTTCAAATGAGTTTCTGGATTTTCTACAAAAATTGGAATGATTCCATACATACGCAATGGTCTGTCATTTTTAATTGTCCTCAAGTGTTCCTGTAGATAAATAATGTTAACATACACATTAGGAGCCATTTCCTGAGTTGCTTCAAACTCGACTTTTAGTTTAGAACCATCAGATTTTACCCAAAAACTATTTAAAACTGTATTGGCATTTTCTATACTAACTAGAGCATGACCTGTATGTGCTGGAAATTCTATTTCTACAGTTTCGCCCACATTGTATTTTTCTTTAGAAGCCGAAAATTTAAGCATTTCAACAGAGCCTTTGTCGCTTTCGCTAGCATACGAGCTTGCATAAATTTTCAGTGCTGCAATATGTTTACCTTTCAAGTCTTTTACAGCTATTACATAGTTTCCAGATTCATTTATTATAAAGCCAAAATTTGATTTTCCGTTTTTGCATTTTTGATTTTCTCTAAATATTGCATTATTATAGTTTGCTGAAATATAATCAACACCATCGCGTTGGAAATCGTACCACCACGAATAATCTAATTTATACATTGAAATTTCCAAATCTCTATTTTCAGCAATTAGTTTTTGATTTAAGTCTAATAAAACTATATCTAAATTCAAATTTTTACCAGTTGGTAAGCTATAAGAGTATTCATCTGATTCTTTCACTTTAACTCCTACAAAAGCATCATAAGGGTAGTAAACTGCAGTTGATTCGTCAATGCTAAATTCTCCGCCTTTTTCAAAAACTTTTGTTGTTAAGGTGGCATTCAATACGCCGGGAGCATTTTTAATATCATTAAATTTCAAAAGTTGTTTAAATTCACCATCTGCATTTGTCTTGCCAGAAGCAATTGTTTGACTATTAAAACTAAAATTCGCAGTTTGATTTTCGAAACAATAGTCTTCATATTTTTGAAATGGAGTGAATTTTCTTTCTAGGCTCATAACTATTGTAGTTTGTAAATCAACTGCTGGAGCACCATGTAGCCATTTAGCACTAACCATTGCATTAACAGTACTATTTCCTTTTAAGTAGCTTTTATCTAAGCCTAATTCAACACTTAATCTATTAGGACGTATTGTTTCAACCATTAGAGATTTTGTAAACACTTTACCGCCAATAATAAATTTTGCATTATAATAACCTGTAGGGTCGTTTGGTTCAGTTTTAAACTTAAATACATGGAATCCTTTTTTGTTTTTATTTTGTTTTTCTGTATAAACTAACTGTCCTTTAGGATTTTTAACTTCTAATACTATTGGATGACCTTCTGGGATAGGGTTGTAGGTTTCGTGCAAAATAAAACCTAAATATATTGAATCGCCTGGTCGCCATACGCCACGTTCTCCATAAATAAATGCTTTTGTACCTTCTTGACTAGAATCTCCCCACACATCAAATTCGCTTGTGCTTAAAGAGTTGTAGTATTCTAATTTTAAATATGATTTTTGATTATTAAAACTTGCAACTATAAAATATGGTTTAAGATTGTCGCTAATATTAAGTTCAGCTTGTCCATTGGTATTAGTTGTAGCTTTTGCAATTACTTGTTGTTGATAATCATAAACAAATACTTCAGCACCAGCTATTGGTTCGGCAGTTAAAATATTTGTAACAAAAGCAAAAACTTTATTATCACTTCCAATCTTTGAAACAATTCCTATATCAGTTGCTAAAATATTGAATTTCAACGCTTTTCTATAGCCATAGTATTCAGATTTACATGGATCGTCATAAGAATTTTCATAATCATCATAATAGTAATCATCGTAGTAATAATATTCATCTTCGTAATAGTAGTCAGATGAGTAATCACTATAATAATAATCTGTAAACCATTTCCATTCACTGTCTGCATCAATTTTGTTAAGATTATCATCTTCTTTATTATCCTTATTTGAGCTGTTATCACATGGATAAATAGCATTTTCTTTAATAAATCCAATTTCTATTCTATAAATTGCTCCTGGATCTGGTTCAATTAAGTCAGATAGATTTAAAAAATATGTATTCCATTCGCCAATATCGTCAATATCAGCTTGTTCTAGACTTAATGTTTGAGTTTTAACAACTCTTCCAACTCTATTTAAAGAATATGATTCATCAAGCGAATTATCTTGTAAAAACTGCAATATATTGTTTTGGAATATCTTAATTACTCTAATGTGAACAGTTTTAATATTAACAGCCTGAAAACTAATTACTTGTCCTTGAGAAGAAGTAGGCAATATTACACCATCATTATCAAAAGCTAATTCTGGTTTTCGCATTTTAAAGTTTAATTCTTTAGATACAGGTTCATCTAAGTACTTATCATGAATATTTTTCACACCTGAAATATTTAATAAATAGTCATTATTTAATCTGTCGCTAGGGATAATTTTTATATTGTTATCAACAATAATATATTTTAAATTATAAACATCTTCTATATCAACTATTCCTTCGAGTAATTGGTCTTCTTTTATTGGGTCACTAAAGATTATATTTACGTATTGTTCTGGATATTGGTTTACTTGAATATCAAGCACTTTAAAAACACCTAATTCAGGAATTTCAATTTCGCGTGAAAATTTAGATTTTGAATTTATTTCTTTTCCATCGCAAGTTATTTTTAATGTTTGCGAATTATTTGTTCTAGTAATATCTTTAATTAAAAATTCAAATTCATTATTATTTGAACTTTCAATTTCTACATCTAATTTTTTGCCATTAAGTTCTGCACTAATACATTTTTTAATGTTTTCAAGACTTTCAGAATCAGTCAATTTTATTGTTCCGCCAACATTTTGTTTAGTGAAATTATCTCTGTCTGTTGTAATAACTTTATCGATTTTTAAATCTATGAATTGATGTTTTACCTGAACTTTAAAAACAAATTCTTTTAATTCTTTTGGAACATCAGAATTTAATTTTCTTAAATTCAGCTTTACACAATAGGCTTGTCCTGATTGTAGCGGTTTTTCGGGTTTAAACTCAATAATATTATTCTCTTTCCAAGTAAGTTCGCCTTTTACTTTAGGTTCTATAGTTAATATTTTAGTTTTTTGAGACTTTACTTTATAGGCAAACTCATCGGTTAATTGCACTGTAATTACATCATTTTTTGATATAACATAGTTTGAATACGCCGATATGTAATCTTTGTAAAGACTTGGATCAGATAGTTTCACTTTTTTATCTGAACCGAACATGCTAACAATAGCAAAAATAACTACGCCTAGTAAAATTGCTCCTGAAATCCAATAAAAAATTTTAGTTTTAATACTCATGATAAATGTTTTAATTTAGTTAATACAAAAGTAGTTCTATTTTTATATGACTTTATGTTTATTTCAAAATAATATTAACAATTTTCGTTGTTTCAACTTTAATAATTTTAAATTTAATTTTCAGTTTCTTCTTTAGTTATTTTAATAGTAATTCCAGTTTTTTCGCTAAATCCAACAGTAATAGAGTCTCCTTTTTGAATTTCGGCTTTTATTATTGTTTCAGCCATAGCGTCTTCTACATATTTTTGCAAGGCTCTTTTTAATGGTCTAGCACCAAATTTTGGGTCAAATCCTTTTTCTGCCACATAATTTTTAGCTGCTGGTGTAAGTTTAAGATTATATCCCAATTCTTTAACTCGTTTATATAGTCCTTTTAATTCAATATCAATAATTTTGAAAATGTCTTCTTTAGTCAAAGCATTAAACATTATAACATCATCAATACGATTTAAAAATTCTGGTGCAAAAGTCTTTTTAAGAGCATTTTCGATTATAGTTTTTGCACTTGCATCGAAACTTGCTTTTTTAGCACTTGACTCAAATCCCACACCACGTCCGTATTCATTTAATTGACGAGTACCAATATTTGAAGTCATTATAAGAATAGTGTTTCTAAAATCAATTCTTCTTCCTAAGCTATCTGTAAGTCTGCCTTCGTCGAGTACTTGTAAAAGAATGTGAAACACATCAGGATGTGCTTTTTCAATTTCGTCTAATAAAACAATAGAGTAGGGCTTTCTTCTTACTTTTTCGGTAAGTTGTCCGCCTTCTTCATAGCCTACATATCCTGGAGGTGCTCCAACTAAGCGAGATACTGAAAATTTCTCCATATACTCACTCATGTCTATTCTAATTAAAGCATCTTCGCTATCGAATAAATATCTTGCTAAAACTTTTGCTAATTGTGTTTTTCCAACGCCTGTAGGACCTAAGAATATAAATGTTCCTATAGGTTTATTTGGATCTTTTAAGCCGGCTCTATTTCTTTGTATTGCTTGCACAATTTTTTTAACAGCTTCATCTTGTCCAATAACGCTTCCTTTAATATCTTCGTCCATATTGAGTAAACGATTACCTTCTGATTGTGCAATACGTTTTACAGGCACACCAGTCATCATGGCAATTACTTCAGCAATATCATCATCGTTAACAATTTCGCGAACTTCATTTAGTTCTTTAAGCCAATTTTCTTTAGCTAATTCTATATGTCTTTCTATTCCACGTTCTTGGTCGCGCATAGCAGCAGCTTTTTCAAATTGTTGTTGTGTAACTGCTTTAATTTTCTCGTCTTTAATTTTTTGTAAATCTTCTTCTAATTTAATAATTTTATTTGGAATAGAAGCAGAAGATATATGCTTTCTAGAACCAGCTTCGTCCATTGCATCAATAGCTTTATCGGGCAAAGCTCTGTCGCTAACATAGCGAGTAGTTAATTTTACGCAGGCTTCTAAAGCTTTGTCTGTATAAGAAACTTTATGATGGTCTTCGTATTTATCTTTAATTTTCTTTAAAATATCTAATGTTTCTTCTGCTGTTGGTGGCTCTACAATTATTTTTTGGAAACGTCTTTCTAAAGCTCCATCTTTTTCTATACTTTTACGGTATTCGTCTAAAGTTGTAGCACCAATACATTGAATTTCGCCACGTGCTAAAGCAGGTTTTAAAATATTAGCAGCATCTAAAGAGCCAGGAAGACCGCCAGCACCAACAATAGTGTGAATTTCATCAATAAATAAAATAACATCAGGAGCTGCTATCAATTCATCTAAAATGGCTTTCATTCTTTCTTCGAACTGACCTCTATATTTTGTGCCAGCTACAATTGTCGCCATATCTAGAATAACCACTCTTTTATCAAGTAATAGGTGAGGAACTCGTTTTTGAACAATTTTAGTTGCTAGTCCTTCTACAATTGCCGACTTACCAACCCCAGGCTCACCAATTAAAACAGGATTGTTCTTTTTGCGTCTTGACAAGATTTGAGCAATTCTTTCTATTTCAGTATCTCTTCCAACAATAGTGTCAACTTTGCCATCTATTACTGCTTGAGTTAAGTCTATTCCAAAACTATCTAACATAGGTGTTGATGATTTTGATGACGTAGATGATTTTCTTGGACTTGAACTAGATCTTGAAGGTCTGTAAGAATCTTCTTCATCATCATCGTCATCATCTTCTTTAGAACTTGAAACATCAGAAAAATCATCTAATTCCATAGTCATTTTAATCATATCATACTCTATATTAAGCTCATCGAGTAATTGCGAAAAACGACTTGGCACTTTTAATATCGCTAATAATAAATGTCCTGTATGAACTTCTTCGCTATTTAGAGATATTGCTTCCGAATACATAAATTTCTGAATACGCTCTGTTGTCTTTGTCGGAACAACTTTATCCATATCGTCCATAGTAAATTGATTATTCACATTTTTCACATGATTTTCTATTTTAAATTTCAATTCAAGAGTGTTGATATCCAAGCTTTTAAGAATTTCCATAGCATCGCAATTTGGTTCTCGTAAAATTCCTAAAAACAAATGTTCTGGACCTAAATAATCATTACCAAGTCTAATTGCCTCTTCTTTACTATATTGTATAACGTCTAATAAGTTCTGTGCAAATTTTCTCTTCATAAAATGTCTAATTTATATTTAATATAAACTTAAAACTTCAAATAATATTTTGCAAATATAATCAAAAATACAATTAGTTTAAACTAATAAACATTGAATTTTCAAACAATTTAAACGCCAAATATTATGCCAAATTATACACGAAAACATAGTAAAAATCAACTAATATCAAGTTTTAAGAATTTTTTAGATTTAAAACTGTTTTTTTACTTGTAATAATGTGATAAAATTGCTTATTTTGTTTGATAATAAAAAAAGGAAAAGAAATGAAAATTTTAATAAAGAATATTAAAGAACTTGTAGGAGTTGACAACAAAGCCAGATTACTTGTAAAAGGTAAAGATATGGCAAAATTAAACAGTATTAAAAATGCTTATTTATTAATAAATGGTGAAATTATTGAGGATTATGGAAAAATGGCAGATTTTTCTAATTCATTACTAGGTAATAGTAAAGTTAAAGAAATTGATGCTTCTGGTAAAATGGTGTTTCCATCTTTTTGTGATTCTCACACTCATCTTGTTTATGCTGGAAGCCGTGAAATTGAATATAGTGATAAAATTCGTGGCTTGAGTTACGAAGAAATTGCTAAAAGGGGAGGAGGCATTCTAAATTCTGCAAAATTATTGCATAAAACCTCTGAAGATGAGCTTTATAGACAAGCAATGCAAAGAGTTAATGAAATTATCTCTCAAGGTACTGGCGCAGTTGAGATTAAGAGTGGTTATGGTTTGAATACAGAAGATGAATTAAAAATGTTGAGAGTAATAAAACGAATAAAAGAAACAACACCTTTGATAGTAAAATCAACATTTTTAGGTGCTCATGCATTTCCAACAGAATATAAAGACAATCCTGATGAGTATGTGGATTTAATTATAAACGAAATGATTCCGCAAGTTGCAGCAGAAAGTTTGGCAGACTATGTTGATGTTTTTTGCGACAAAGGATTTTTTACAGTTGAACAAACCGACAGAATTTTAATAGCAGGAATTAAATATGGAATGCGTCCAAAAATTCATGCTAACGAATTGGCAAAATCTGGTGGAATTCAAGTTGGTGTGAAATATAATGCTTTATCGGTTGACCATATTGAATATACTGAAGAAGAAGAAATTCAAGCATTATTAAATTCGGAAACTATGCCAACAATTTTGCCGGGAGCTGCATTTTTCTTAAATATGCCATATTCGCCAGCAAGAAAAATGATGCAAGCAGGCTTGCCAGTTGCGATTGCTTCGGATTATAATCCAGGTTCATCGCCATCAGGAAATATGAAACTTATGATGTCGTTTGCTTGCGTTAATTATAAAATGTTACCAGAAGAAGCAATTAATGCAACTACAATAAATACAGCATATGCTATGGGCGTTAGCGATGAAGTTGGAAGTATTTCTAAAGGCAAAATTGCTAATGTTTTTATAACAAAAGAAATTCCAACATACGAATTTTTTCCATATGCATATGGTTCAGATTTAATTGATACAGTAATTTTAAAAGGTAAAATACAGTAATATTTAGTAAAAATTTAAACATTATCAATTTTAAATTGTTGTACGAGTAGTATAAATCAATTTAAAAAAAGAATTATGGAAAATAGAGATTTAATTTTAAAAGTTTTAAAAGGAAAAGAAATGAAAGCCGGAGAAATTGCTGAACAAACTGGCTTAGATAAAAAAGTTGTTGATAAAGAAATGAACGCTCTTAAAAAAGAAAATTTAATTATTTCTCCAAAAAGATGTTATTGGACTGCTAAATAGTGGCTTTAAATTGACTCTGGCAGAATAATTATATACAATTATATAGCATTATTTTAAAATTAAAATAAATGTAATATAATTTATATTATGTTAAATAGGATTAATTGAGTTAAAAGTTAATAAAGTTTCTAAAGTTCATAAAGATGAATAGTTTTAGCCCTATTCTGCTCTAATTTGATTGTTTATTTCATTTATTTTAAACCAATAATTTTTAACTTGATTAAGACGACTTCTTCGAGTAGCATAGCGAAATAATTTTCTTTTGTTGATTTTCTTGCTATCCAATACATTTTGGTAGAAATATAATATCTCAGTTCCTTGTAAAAAATCAAATTCAATATCGCCTACTATGTCCACTAAAATTTTTTATGCTTCTTTCACTATTCGTTATCAAGAAAAAGACTCTACAATTGATTACATAAAAAATCAACGAGAACACCATAAAAAAGAAGATTTCAAAACAGAATACCGTAGATTTATTACTGAAAGCGGTATTGATATTAACGAGAAATATTTTTTGACAGACTGATTTCATATTGTCCCCCTAAATTAGCAAAAAGTATTGTGTTGCCCTTACGGGCAAGGTTTTTGAGAGTCTAACTACCGCAGGCTTCGCCTACGGTTAATCACATGTTGTCCTACGGACAAATCCGAGCGAGCGAAATGATAAATTCAGGTAAAAGATTAAAGTTATTATTTTAGACTTTCTATTTACAAAATCCTTGCAATATTCTTATAAATATCTTTTGAATCAAGCAATTTAAAAAGTACATTATAATCTGCTTTTATGGCTTGATAGTTTTCTCCTTTTGGTAAGATATTGTTTAATTCTTGAATTAAATTGTCTTTATTTAAGTCGTTCTGTATAAGCTCTTTAACTGATGGCTTATCAAGTATTAGATTAACTAAAGAAATGTACTTTACTTTAGCTACAATTTTAGCAATCGCTACAGAAATTTTGCCTCCTTTATAACAAACAACTTGTGGTAAATCAAAAAGTGCTGCTTCTAAAGTCGAGGTTCCTGATTTTATTAAACCAGCTGTAGAATTAGCTAAAATATCATAAGTTTTACCAAATAATAATTTTACATTTTCAGATTTTATATTTTGCTTATATAAATCTATTGGAATTGTTGATGTACCTGCAATTACAAATTCATATTCAGGAAATTTATCAACAATTTCTGTCATAATTGGTAAAATATGCTTTATTTCTTGCTTTCTGCTTCCGGGTAAAACTGCTATTTTAGGCTTATCACTTAAATTGTTTTCAGTGCAAAATTCTTCAAAGCTCGTTTTTTCATGGTTTTTAATTGCGTCCATCAATGGATGTCCAAAATACTTGACCTCTACCCCATATTTTTTGTAAAATTCCTTTTCAAAAGGCAGTATTACAATCATTTGGTCGATGTAATCGCGAATTTTATAAGCTCTTGAACTTTTCCAAGCCCAAACGTTTGGCGAAATAAAATAAACAGATTTGTAGTTGTTCTTTTTTACCCATTTTGCCATTCTTAAATTAAAGCCAGGGTAATCAATAAAAATAACTGTGTCAGGATTAAATTCTTTGATTTGTTTTTTACAAAGTTTAAAGTTTTTGAGTATTGTTCTGAGATTTTCTAAAACCTCAACAAAGCCCATAAATGCAAGTTCGTTAATATGTTTTTTAATAACAGCTCCTTGTTCTTGCATTAAATTTCCTCCCCAAGCCTGAATTTCGGCATTAGGCTTTAATTGCTTTAATTCTTTGATTAAATGCGAGCCATGTAAATCGCCAGAAGCTTCTCCTGCAATAATGAAATATTTCATTACATAAGTTTTATAACAACTACAAACAGCGTATATATTACAACTGTTGCAATTACACCTTTAATTGCATACCAATAGTTAAGTTTTTGCAATAAAAAGAAAAACAATAAATTTGGCAATAAACAAATACTTAAAACTGCAATTAATGCTTCGTTTTCTATTAATATATCAATAAATTTTTTGAGACTCATTTCGTTGTTTATTGACAGTTTATACATGTAATAAGCAAAAAAACTAATTATTGGCAATATCATTCCTAATGCAAAGCCAAACCAAGTTTTATTTAATTTTTTTGTTTTATTTGTATTCATAATTAAATTTTAAACTTTTAAACGTGATTTTAAAATTTCTATTGTGTTATATTCTGTAAAATCAATTTTTGTTGGTACAATTGCCGCATAATTGTTTTTTAAAGCCCATTCGTCGGTTTCTGGATTATCGAGTTGGTGATTTGTAAATTCGCCTGTAAGCCAATAATATTCTCTTCCATAAGGGTCGTGGCGTTTTTCGTATTCTTCTTTCCACACTCCTTTTGTTTGTGTACAAATTTTATATCCTTTAAAATCTTTTTTATCAATTACTGGATAATTTATATTTAAAGAGACTTGATAAGGCAAGCCATTTTCCAATACATCTTTAATTATAACATCTGCATTTTCATCTATTAAATCAAAATTTGCATCTTTAGAATGGTCTAAAAGCGAAAAACCAATAGCAGGAATTCCGTACAAACTTGCTTCTATTGCTGCTCCCATTGTCCCTGAATAAATTACATTAACAGCCGAATTTGAGCCATGATTTATTCCAGATAACATTATGTCGGGTTTGCGAGGCACAAGTTGATTTATTGCTAATTTAACACAATCAACAGGTGTTCCTTTTATTGCAAAAAACTTAACTCCATCTTCTCTTTCAATTCTACGTACTCTGAGCGGTTCGCCTAAATTAATTGAGTGGCTTTTGCCTGACTGTTCTCTTTCGGGTGCTGCAACAAAAACATCACCGAATTTTTTAGCTATTTCAATAAGGTGTTTTAAACCTTTGGCATCTACTCCATCGTCATTCGACACTAAAATCAACTTTTTATCTTTCACACTATATCTTTTTTAAAATTATTTGTCGCAAATTTAATAAAATTATTATTATTTCATATTTTGCTAATATATCACTTGAATTTCTTTTTTGGCTTTTCGTTTTTCTCTTGCTTTTTTGAAAGTTATTTTATCCCATAAACTTTTTACTAATTCGCCAAAAGTATCAAAATCTTCGGTATAGAACAAACCTACTCCACTTGTGTAAGGTCCTAATTCAGCTTGTGTTTCGGGATTTACTCTTGTAAAACCTTTTAATCTAAACGAACCTTGTTGATTCATCTTTAATTGCACTTCTATATCTCCAATAAGATTGCTTGTTGTTGATTTATTTTCGCCTACTCCAACATTACCATTTATTAATAATCTGTCGTTCAAGAAAGTTGTTGATAAAGCCACTTCAAGTTCACGTTCCGAAACTTCAGAGCCTGGACGATAATTTATACCTATATCAAAATCTTTACTCATTTGCGATAGCCAGTTGCTTAATTGGTTTGACAATAGTTCTGCAGAAGTAACACCAAAAGCATTAGTAGTATTTCCAATTTGTGGACTCATATTTTCAGCATCTGAACTATAAAATCTATTCAAAATTAGTAAATATAACATTTGTTTATTAATTTCGTCTTGAGTCATGTTTGCTAACTGTGTTTTAACTTTATCGTTTGCATTTGGAATTTCTATGCTAAATTTAATATCAGGAGACATTAAACTTCCCGACATGTGCATATGACATTCTACGTTGGTAGGTTTTTTATAAATATTTGAAGAATCCGCTACAGCTGCCATTAAATCAATTAGCGGAGCTTTTGCATGATAAACGGCATCTAAATCCAATTGAGCATCATATGCATCACCAGACCAAACTATTGTGCCTCCAGGTTTTATATGGAATTTTTTATTAATAATATTTTCCAAAGTAAATAAATAATCACCCGAAACGATTTCTATATCTCCATACATGTAAAATTCTTCATCAGATGTGTATTCCATTTTTAAATTACCTGAGCCAAAGCCTTTTATCAGGTCACCAACTTTAGAGTCAAAAACAATTTGAACTTCAGCATCTGGAGTAACTTCAACATCAAGTTTAAAATAGTACTCCATATCGGTTTGTATAGCTTTTGTTTCGGTCTCTCCTTCTTCGTCTTCGCTTGGTCGTTGGATGTATGTAACATAGCTCACTTCACTACCCTCGTAAGATTCTGTCATAGGCAATACAAACACAGTATTGGGTTCTGTTTTTGCAACTACATCAATACCAAATTTATCCAAATCTCCAGCTATTCTAACATTTCCTGTAGCAAAAGCAGTTCCATAGTAAAGACTATTATCTTTTTCTGTAGTGTTCATAAGTTTCATATTAGTAGCATCTACCAAAATATCAAATCTTATATCACTAAAATTCTTATGATATAATCCACCGTTTATAACACCTTTATTATTATGCTCGTCATAAATTTTAAAATCTTTGAAAGAAATTGCATCGTTAGTAATAAATATTTTATCATTGATAAACGCATGTAATTTTAAGAAATCATAAACTAACTCGGCTTTTTGAAATTCTATATATCCAGAAATATCAGGTTGTGCAAGTTTTCCTCTTATATCAACTACAACGTCTAAATGTCCTTTTAAATTACTAATATCAAAATCGGAAGTATATGGCTCTAATATTTCCAAATTAAAATTATCCATAAGGAAATTCACATCAAGACTATCTGTTTCAGCCATATAAACGCCACGTATTTTCATAAATTTATTAACTCCGTCAATTTTAAATCCATTTTTACGTCCTTCCCAGATAGCAGAAATATCAAAACGACCAAAGTCTTCATTATTAATTTTAAAGTCATTTATACTTACAGATGCTTTTAAACTTGGATTATCGTATATATTAGCTACTCTACCATTTCCTGAAAGTGCTCCGTAAACTTGATAGCCTGTAGAAGCAAGATATGGATTAAAATTTGTTATATCAACGTCTGAAATTAAAAATCGTAAAAGTTTGCTTGGATTTTCAGAAATCTCTCCATCAATATTTAACATTTGATTTTCGTGTACTAAACCGAATTTATTAATAATAATATTTTTACCGTCAACGATAACGCTAGAAGGTCTTATCTCCCACTTTCTATTTGCAATAACTAAATTTGATTCGAAAATAGAACTTTCAATCTTAGGCATTGCTCTGTCTTTTACAGGAATAAATTTAGTTAAAATATTTATATCTCCAGAATTTTTAATATCATCAAAGTCATTCCAATTCAAGTTTAATAATACACTATCTTGTTGTACACCTAAGTTTAAAACTATATTTTCTAACCATGGAAAACTCTTAGAACTAATCTCTTGGCTTGTTAATTCTATATTTAAAAGCTTTGAATTTCCTACAACATTCAACTCTGACCCCCATAAATAAATACTATCATATTTGATTACTGGGAAACTGAAAACCATATCGAATCTTTCCTCTTTACCGTTTATGCTACCTTCGGCAAAAACATCATCATCAATTACTAAATCAGGCATAAAGAGTTTTAAAACTTCACTTAAATTTTTTAATCTCAAATCAAATTTAGCAGTATTATCTTTAGTGTCGTTCTTTATTTCCATAGGTTTTATAAACGACGGTGCATAATGCGATAGTAAGTTAAATATTCTAACTCCAAGTTCGTCAAACTCAAAATCGCCGGCAAATTTCAAATCAATATAATCAGATTGTAAATTTAAACAATGCATTTGTTCTTCATCAACAAAAGATTCTAAATTGAACTGATTAAGTTTCATAGTTTGTCCATTTAAAACAAGCTTTAAATTATTGATATTTAAGTTACCAAGTGGTTTTGTGCTTAAAGGTCCTTCTACATCGGCAGACATAACAAATTTCAGTTCTGATTCGAGACTATCGTTAGTTATATGCAAAGCATTGAGATTAGCATAAAGGTCAGTTGAGAAGTTTACTCTTTCAGTATGTTTACCTCCTAAAGCATATTGTCCAAGAAATTGAAATTTAAAATTTGGGTCATCTACAAAAATTTCTCCGTTAAACAAAGTGTTTGAAATATCTCCATTCATAGTAATTCCAGAATACTTATATTTTAAAATATCTAATTCTGAAATTTCAGATTTTATATTTGCCTTATAATTGCCAAGAGAATCAAGACTTCCAGCTACTATAGCACTCATACTAATTTTTCCAAAAGTTTCACTGTCACCTAATAATCTTCCTGCATCAACAGACATTAACTTAAGTTTACCACTATAATCAAGGTCAAAACTTTCAAAATCAGTAACTAATGCTATGTCGGTTCTTATTGAACCTAGTGGCGTTCTAAACTCTCCATAAGCAACTAAATCACTTAAAAAGCCTGTAATATTTCCATTAAAAGATAAATTATCAATATCGCTTACTATTGAAGGCAGAACTATAGGGTCAACAGGATCTATGATTCTTAGAAGTCTGTCTATATCTTTTTTATTTACTTTTAATTCATTAACATTACCAAATATAAATGCCATTTCAGGATTATCCAAACCATCAATATCTATATCTGTTGAAAATCGTGTGTTCTCGCCATAACTTATATTAAAATTTGTGAATTTGAATTTTGAAAGATTTCCATTAAAATTTCCTGATAAATAAATTTTATCTCGCATAAACCTATATTCAGGCTTAATTGGTGCTAAATCAGCAATATTGAAAATTAATGTATCAATATTTATTTTAAGTTTTGCTTTATGTAATGGGTCTGACAAATAATCTGTAGAATCACCAGATATTGCTATTTCAGAACAAATAAATTGCGATAGTTTAGTTTTAAAAACAAAATCATTTAATTCAATTCCAGTATCATAATATTTTAAATTTCCTGCAATTTTTTCAATGTTTAAACCAGATTTTTCAGCTAAACTAAAGTTATTTAATCTTAGTTGTATAGTGTCTGTTCCATATTTAAAATCACTAAGATCAAGATTAAAACCCGAAATTTCGGCATCTGTATAATTAAATTCACCTTCATTGCTATTCAAATATCTAACATCTTTATATTTTAATCTTGCATTAACAATTTCAAAATTATTGCAGGACAATTTTAAGTCTGTTTCACTAGTATCTGTTGTATCTGGCTCTGATGCAAATTTCTCTAAAATACTTTCGTAATTTGCAACTCCTAAACTGTCAACCTGAACATTTATATAAGGATTTATTAAAGAAATTTTCTCTAAATTCAAATCCATATTACGAATACTTATTGAAGCAATTTTCGCATTTATTTCTTGAGAACACAGTAAAGTGTCATTTTGTTCGTCTAATAATTTAATATTTTGTAAAACAATAGTTTTGGGCAATTTTATGTAAACATTATCTATGCTTAAAGCAATATCGTAATGTTTGGCAAAGTAATCTATCACATATTTTGTTAATTTACTTTGCAAAAACGCTGAATTAATAAGAATAATAACTATAGCTAAGAGTTTAACTATGAGCAAACTAAGTATTAGCAAAAATCGTTTTATTCTAATTCTATTCAAAATCTATAGTTTTTTCAATTAAAAAGCATTTCAATTAATTTACAAATATTAAAAAAAATAATTGAATAATTATAATTAAGATGTACTTTTGTAAACTTGTTTATGTTGATAAAATGAAAACTATTGTTTTAGGCATAGAATCTTCTTGTGATGACACTTCGGCAGCTGTTGTCTGTGATGGAAAGTTGTATTCAAATGTTATAAATACACAATCCATTCATTATAAATATGGTGGTGTTGTACCTGAATTAGCTAGCAGAGCTCATCAACAAAACATAGTATTAGTAGTAAAAGAAGCATTAGAGCAAGCAAAAATAAGTTTTGATGATATTTCTGCCATAGCTTTTACTCAAGGTCCAGGCTTATTAGGTTCTTTGCTTGTTGGTTCTTCGTTTGCTAAAGGTGTGGCAATAGCAAAAGATATTCCTATTATAGGCGTTAATCATTTGCAAGGTCATATGTTTGCACATTTTTTAAGGGAAAAAGATGAAGAAGAGTTTATTCCAAAATTTCCATTTTTATGTTTGTTAGTTTCGGGCGGACATACTCAAATTATTGTTGTGGAATCATATACAAAATACGAAATTATTGGCTCAACAATTGACGATGCTGCTGGCGAAGCTTTTGATAAATGTGCTAAAGTTATGAATTTAGGTTATCCTGGCGGACCATTAATAGATAAATATGCACAAACTGGAAATCCAAATAAATTTAAGTTTAGCAAACCTAATGTTGCCGATTTAAACTTTAGCTTTAGTGGCTTAAAAACTTCATTTTTATATTTTTTAAGAGACCAAATAAAAGAAAACGAAAATTTTATTTCTGAGAACCTACCCGACCTTTGTGCTTCTTTGCAATTTCAAATAGTTGATATTTTGTTGGAAAAATTATCAAAAGCTGTAAAACAAACTGGAATTACAGAAATTACAATTTCTGGTGGCGTTTCGGCAAATTCTGGCTTACGAACAAAACTAACAGAACTCGCACAAGAAAAAAATTGGACTGTTCATATTCCAAAAATTAGATATACCACCGACAATGCAGCTATGATAGCTTTAATTGGATATTATCATTTTTTAGATGGAAAGACTAATGGGCTTGATATTGTATCGGTTGCAAATTTAGCACAATTGAGTTAAAAGTGATACACTGAACGTAGTTGAAGTGTTAAAAGTTAAAAGCGATGCACTGAACGTAGTTGAAGTGTCGAAAGTCGATTTTAGATTTAATTCAGCTAATAGATGAAAATATTTATTAAATTTGCAAACATTAATTTTTAGAAGTTATGAATAAAGAATTTGCTAATCCTTGGCATAGTGTTTCGCCGGGTAAAGATGCACCAGAAATTGTAAATGGAATTATTGAAATTCCAAAAGGTAATCGTGCAAAATATGAATTAGACAAAAACAGTGGTTTGTTGAAGTTAGACAGAGTTTTATACTCTTCGGTTTATTATCCAGTAAATTATGGCTTTATTCCACAAACTTATTGCAACGACAAAGATCCACTTGATATTTTAATTATGGCTCAAATTGAAATTGTTCCTATGTGCATTGTGCCAGCAAAAGTTATTGGTGTTATGCGAATGTTGGACAGTAACGTAGCTGACGATAAAATAATAGCTGTAAGTGCTGGCGACCCAAGTATGAATCACATTAATGATATTTCAGAGCTTCCCGACCATTTTATTTCTGAAATTAGAAACTTTTTTGAAGAATATAAAAAGTTGGAACATAAAACTGTAGTTGTTGAAGAATATTTAGACAAACATATTGCTATGGAAATCATTAACGAAAGTTTGGAAGAATATAAGCGAAAATTAGAATATTTAAAAACTTTAAAATTTTAAGCATTCAAATCATGAACATTTCTCTTAATTGGTTGAAAAACTATATAAATATTAGCGATGAGCCTGAAACTATTGCAGCAGATTTAACAAGTTTAGGTTTAGAAGTTGGAACCATCACAGAATTCTCATCAGTAAAAGGTGGATTAAAAGGTCTTGTTGTTGGCGAAGTTTTAACTTGCGAAAAGCACCCAAATGCTGATAAGTTAAGTCTTACAACTGTTGATATTGGTTCTGGAGAAATTCAACAAATTGTTTGTGGCGCTCCTAATGTTGCTGCTGGACAAAAAGTTATAGTTGCAACTGTTGGAACAACTTTATATTCTAATGATGAATCTTTTACAATTAAAAAAGCAAAAATTCGTGGCGAAGAATCGAATGGAATGATTTGTGCCGAAGATGAAATTGGAATAGGAAGTTCACATGCAGGAATTATGGTTTTACCAAGCGATACTCCTGTGGGTTTGCCTGCAAGCGAGTATTTTAATATAGAAGAAGATGTAGTTTTTGAAATTGACCTCACTCCTAACCGCATCGATGCTGCAAGTCATATCGGCGTTGCAAGAGATTTGGCTGCTTTTAGAAATATAAAATACAATATTCCAGATGTTTCTAAATTTAAAGTTTCAAAAAACACTTATTCAATTGATTTAGAAGTTGCAAACCCCGAAGCTTGTCCTCGTTATTCTGGAATTTGCATGGATAATGTAAAAGTTACAGATTCGCCACAATGGTTGCAAAATCGCTTAAAAGCAATAGGCTTAAATCCTATTAATAATATTGTAGATGTTACCAACTTCGTAATGTTTGAAACAGGGCAACCTTTACATGCTTTTGATGGCGACAAAATTGCAAATAATAAAATTGTTGTTAGAACTGTTGACGAAAATCACAAATTTGTAACTCTCGATGGTGTTGAAAGAAGTTTAAAGTCTAAAGACTTAATGATTTGCAATGCTGAAGAACCAATGTGTATTGCAGGAGTTTTTGGTGGTTTAGATTCTGGAATTTCTAAAAATACTAAAAAACTTTTTATTGAGTCGGCTTACTTTAATCCTGGTTGGGTTAGAAAAACCGCTAAAACTCACGGACTTTCAACAGATTCATCATTTAGGTATGAACGCGGTGCAGATGTAAATATAACACTCTATGCTGCTAAACGTGCTGCTATGCTTATTGAACAAATTGGTGCTGGCGAAATTTCTTCAGAACTTAAAGATGTTTATCCACATAAAATTGAAAATAATATTGTTGATTTTTCTTACGAAACTTGCTGTAAGCTAATTGGAAATGAAATTTCAAAACCAGAAATAGACAAAATTTTAACAGCTTTAGAAATCAAAATTTTAGAAAGTAAAGGAGATAATTTAAAATTAGAAATTCCTTCTTATAGAGTTGATGTAACACGTGAAGCTGATGTTATTGAAGAAGTTTTACGAATTTACGGTTACAATAATATTGAAAATCCTGAAAAAGTTTCGTTTTCTGTTCTTAATTCAGAAAAACTTAGTCTTGACAAACTACAAAATACAATTTCTGACTTATTGGTTTCAGATGGATTTAATGAAATTAAATGTAATTCTTTGATTAGTGCAAAATATTTTAATCAAGACGATAAGTCAATTGTTAGAATTTGTAATCCACTAAGTGCAGATTTGGCAATAATGCGTCCCACTCCTATTATTGGAGGTTTAGAAACAATAGTTTTTAACGTACATCATAAAATTTCGGATTTAAAATTATTTGAATTTGGACGCACTTACCATGCAAATACCAAAATTGCAGAGCTTTCAAATATTGAAAGATATTATGAATCTAAATTTTTAGCACTTTGGATAACAGGAAATAAAGATGTTTTAAGTTGGAATCAAAAGGAAAAACCAAGCGATTTCTTTACTTTAAAATCTTATGTTACAAAAATTACAACTCGTCTTGGAATCGACTTGGCAGAACTGAAAGAAGATTTTGTTTCAGACTCAAATTTTGAATATGCTTTGCAGTATAAATACAAAGAAATTGTTTTTTGCAGTTTTGGAAAGTTGAATGCTAAATTAGCAAAATCAATAGATTGTGATAAAGATGTTTTTTATGCAGAAATTAATTGGGATTTAGTAAAAGAACTTGTTGCTAAAAACAAAATTTCATATAAATCTATCTCAAGATTTCCCACAGTAAAACGCGATTTAGCCTTAGTAATTGATAAAAACATAAGCTACAAACAAATGGTTGACTTAGCTAAAAAAACTGAGCCAAATTATATTAGCGAAGTTAATTTATTTGATGTTTACGAAGGCAAAAACATAGAACAAGGTAAGATTTCCTATGCTTTAAGTTTTAGTTTAGATGACCACGAGAAAACAATGACCGACAAGCAGATAAATAAAATAATGGAAAGACTTATTAAGGCGTTTGAAACAGAACTAAATGCTATACTCAGATAAAAGTTAAAAGTTTTTAAAGTTCATAAAGTCGGATTTATAACAAAATGTGTCAATTTTTCCTAGACGCGTCAGCCACTTTCGACTTTTAACTTTTAACTTTCAACTGACAAAGTCCATACATAGCCTGTTTTTCTATCGAAAAATCTAATTATTCCATAATTATTTGCGATAATTATTTTCCATATGTTTTCTGAATAAGTGGCTGTATCTCTTTCTATTACTAAAACCTCATTATAAAATTTACCATTAATTGTCATTGTATCAAGTTTACCTTCTATATAAGATGAAGCAATTCCTGAACTAAACACATTATCACTTATTTGTAATGAGATTTTACAAGTAATTGAAGTGCCTGCCTTGTTATTGTCAATATTAAAATAATATTGCGAACGTTCAGTATCAGAAAGGTGGAATACAGCATTTGAAATGCAATCGTCTTCAAAACGTTTTTTTTCTTTATATGTTTCAGATAAATGTTTACTTTTTACTGTAAAAATTAAGCTGTCATTTTGTTGATTAACATAAATTAATCTATCTCCCACTTCATAAGGCATCCATGTTAATTGTGATTTGTCGAAACAAGGACATTCTATATTTCTGCAACTATTTATAAAAAATATTGCAAGTAAAAGAAAAATTAATGTTGATGTTTTCATTGTTTGTTTGTCAATATTTTATTTACTATAACAGCACTTTTTGTTTCTGTAGTTTCTTAATTATCAAGTTTGGTATATCCTCAAGTTTTGTGTTATGAATGTTAACTTTTAAATCTGCACGTTTATATGAATCCTTAAAAAAGTCATAATCATCTTTTAATACTTTTAAGTATCTTTTTTTCTTTGGCTCATCTAATATTTCTACAATTGGGTTTGAATCTTTATCCAAGAATATCAATCTTTCTACTATATTTTCACACGAATCATTTATATGAATTGAATACAAGTCTTTATCTGCTTTATGTTTTTCATAAACGTAAAGATAGGAACATAATAATCCTGATGGTGTTCCTGCAATTACTGCATCAATATTTTTAGAGAATAAAATATCTAAGACTTCACTTGCTTTGTCTCTATATTCAAACATTGAAACACATTCGTCTTGTATTCTTTCAATTGGCATATTGTAATAATTCTGAATTTCTATATCTAAATCAAAAAAAGTAAAATTAATACTTTCTGCCAACATTTTTCCAACTGTTGACTTTCCAACGCAACTAATGCCAACCAAATATAAAATCATAGCAACTTAAAAATAATTAAAAAATATCATACTCCCTTTCATCTAATGGAATAGCTTTTACTTTTTCGATATTTTCTAAAATCTTTTTACAAGTAACTATAAGTTCATCTTTATCAGGTGGTTCTCCCCAAAAAAAATCATCTAATTCCCAGTCGTCTAGTTGTAATATTTCTTTGGTTAATTGTTCTGCTTTTTCAAGATATTCTGTTTCATCTTCACAATAACCTGCTAATACGCCATAATGTATAGTCAAATCATGAGTGAATTTTTCTGCTTCAATTATTACACCTTCATATGCTTCTCTTGACAAATCATCTGTATCCATATTTGTATTTTTTAATTGTTATTATTTAAAATTTTTATTCTTACAGAAAACAAATATACAAAGTTTTTAATACAAAACTAAAAATTCACATGTTGTTTCCTAAATATTTTTTAATATGTCAACTGTTCCAAATGCGTCAGCCACTTTCAACTTTCGACTTTCAACTTTTAACACTTCAACTACGTTCAGTGCATCGCTTTTAACTTTTAACTGATTTGGTGTCTAGTAAATAAAATATGGTTTATAATAATCATCGTAAGGGCTAACAAATCCTAAATGTTTGGTATAAATTCCACGATGAATTGAATCTAATGTATAGCGATCAAGTTTTTTTGCTCGATAAACATTGTATCTGCTTGCCATTAGTCCAAAACCATCGTTTAAATTTGTAAATGCAGGTTTGTCCTGAGCTAATCCACTTGAAGGCTCTGTAATGTCCATATAAATCATATAATTTTCATCACCAACAACTAAATTATAAACTAAACTTTCTGGCATTTTAACATATCGCTTTGCTCCTTCTCTAGGTGCAGGAATGTTTGATTGTAATAAATTATAAAAAGCAGCAACTGAAAAATATCCACTGACTTCAGAATTTCCTTCAGTAGTTTTATAGCTTTTAGCTTGCACCCATGGAATTGAATAATAAGTAGTGTCATCATTATAAACCTCGAAATAATTGAATGTTAGGCACATTTGAAACACCTTACCATTTTCGCCATTGTAATATTTATATTCTGAATTTCCTGCATAATGTCGTATTTCAACAGGAAGTGCTTCAACTCCAGATGGCATTGTAATAGCTATTCCTGAAATCAATTCTGTTTCGCCTGTTACAATATGTTCACCATCGTTAATATTCACCTCAAGTTTATAAACAGCATCATCTCTCATATCCATTTTTTGACACCATACAATATTTTTGTCATTTGCAAAGTAACCTTCTTCTTTGTCTATCTCTACAGGTTCAAATGTCCAAGTTCTAGTTTTATAGGTATTTACATATTCGTGTATGTAAACATCAACTTTTTTGTAAAATAATGAATCGCTATGCTGTGCCATTTCTGAAGCAGGCATATTGCCAAGAAAACTTTTATTTACTTTTACATATTGATATTCAGTAGATTGGTCAAGCACACAATACACTATAGGAATATCGTCCCATTCTCCATTAACGTTTACATCAGTGCTACATGAAAAAATAAATAATGAAAATAATGAAATTAAGCTAAGAATTATTATAAATCGTTTCATCTTGTTATATTTGCAAAAATTTAAACGTCAAAATTATAAAAATATTTCATACATAAAAATAAAAATATGTCTGTTCATAAAGAAATAAAAAAAATCACTACCAATGTCTTGTTAGAGATGAAGCGTAACAATGAAAAAATTTCTATGCTTACTGCTTATGATTATTCGCTTGCAAAAATTGTTGATGTTGCTGGAATTGATGTTGTTTTAGTTGGCGATTCAGCTGCTAATGTAATGGCTGGTTTTGATTCTACCTTACCAATCACACTCGACCAGATGATTTATCATGCTGAGTCTGTCGTGAGAGCCGTAAATAGAGCTTTAGTTGTTGTTGATTTGCCTTTTGGTACTTATCAAGGAAATTCTTCACTAGCTTTATCTTCTGCTATCAGAATTATGAAAGAAACTGGTGCAGGTGCTGTAAAATTAGAAGGCGGATTAGAAATTGCTGATTCTGTAAAACGAATTATTTCTGCTGGTATTCCAATTATGGGTCATCTTGGTTTAATGCCACAAAGTATTCATAAATACGGAACTTACACTGTTAGAGCAAAAGAAGAACAAGAAGCAAAAAAATTAATTGAAGATGCTAAATTTTTAGAAGAAAGTGGTTGTTTTTCTATTGTTCTTGAAAAAATTCCTGCAAAATTAACTCAACAAGTACTTAAAGAAGTTGATATTCCTATTATTGGAATTGGTGCAGGACCTGCTGATGGACAAGTTTTAGTATTACACGACATGTTGGGAATTACTCAAGAATTTTCACCACGTTTTTTGCGTAGATATGCAAGTTTAGATAAAATAATGTTAGATGCTGTAAATCAATATATTGAAGATGTAAAATCCTCTGATTTTCCTAACGAAAACGAAATTTACTAACTTACATGCACAAACAACTTGAAATACTTTACGAAGACAATCATATTATTGCAGTAAATAAGCGAGCCTCACAGATTGTTCAAGGCGATAAAACTGGCGACAAAGCACTTTCTGAGCTTGTGAAAGAGTTTTTAAAAGAAAAATACTCTAAACAAGGAAATGTTTATTTAGGCTTGCCACATCGCTTAGATAGACCTGTGAGTGGAGTTGTTTTATTTGCTAAAACATCAAAAGCTTTAACTCGATTAAATGCTATTTTTAAGTCTGCAAACGTACAAAAAACTTATTATGCTATAGTAGCTAATCCGCCTGCAAAAACAGAAGATAAATTAATAGATCATATTTATAGAAATACAAAGCAAAATAAGTCGTATGTAGTTGACAGTAGCAATCAAGAAGCAAAAAAAGCAATTTTAGAATATAAATTAATTGCAAAATCAGAAAGATATTATTTGTTAGAAATAAATCTTATTACTGGACGGCATCATCAAATTAGGGCTCAGTTAGCAAATATGGGCTGTCCTATTCGTGGCGATTTAAAATATGGTTATCCACGCTCAAATAAAAATGGAGGTATAAATTTACACTCAAGAAAAATTAGTTTTATACATCCTGTACAAAAAGTAGAAATAAGCATTACTGCCCCATTTCCTGATGAAAAAATTTGGACTGTTTTTAATATTAGTAACGCTCATTGAGCGGAGCCGAAATGAGCGTTTTTGAAACACCACTATAAAAAAAAGTTGGACAGAAATATCTATCCAACTTTTTTTAAATGTTATATCAAGTCAAATTATTATTTTTTAGTTTTCTTTTCTTTTTCTAATAATTCTTCTTTAATAGCAGCTAAGTCAGTAACGTCTCCAAGAGTTGTTTTCTCAATTTTATTTTCGATTTGAGCTTTAGTTCTTTTTGTTGTTTTTTCGCCTTTAGCTTTTTTGCTTTCTGCTTCTTTTTCCTTATTCAAGTCTTCGTGAATTCTTGAGTGAGAAACGAAAATTTTCTTAGAATCTTTATTAAACTCAATAACTTTGAAATCTAATTTTTCTTCTATTTTAGCTGAGCTACCGTCTTCTTTAATCAAGTGTTTTGGAGTAGAAAATCCTTCAACGCCATAAGGAAGAGCAATAATAGAACCCTTATCATTCATTTCAACTATAGTACCTTCATGAATAGAATCAATAGTGAAAATAGTTTCGAAAACTTCCCAAGGATTTTCTTCTATTTGTTTGTGTCCTAGACTTAAACGGCGATTTTCTTTATCTATTTCAAGAACAACAACGTCTAATTCTGCACCTATTGAAGTAAATTCAGCAGGGTGTTTAATTTTCTTAGTCCAAGAAAGGTCTGAAATATGAACTAAACCATCAACGCCTTCTTCTAATTCTACAAATATTCCAAAATTAGTAAAGTTACGAACTTTAGCTGTTTGTTTTGTACCTATGCTAAATTTAGTTTCTATATTTTCCCATGGATCTGGGTGAAGTTGTTTAATACCTAACGACATTTTGCGTTCTTCGCGGTCTAAAGTTAAAATAACGGCTTCGATATCATCACCCACTTTCATAAATTCTTGTGCTGAACGTAAGTGTTGCGACCACGACATTTCTGAAACGTGGATTAAACCTTCAACACCTGGTGCAATTTCTATAAATGCTCCATAGTCAGCTAAAACAACAACTTTACCACTAACTTTATCACCAACTTTCAAATTAGCATCTAGAGCATCCCATGGATGTGGTGTTAATTGTTTTAGACCTAAAGCTATACGTTTTTTATCTTCGTCAAAATCAAGAATTACCACTTGAATTTTAGAATCAAGACTTACAATTTCTTCTGGATGAGTTACACGTCCCCAAGATAAGTCTGTAATATGGATAAGTCCGTCAACGCCACCTAAGTCAATAAATACGCCGTAGCTTGTAATATTTTTAACAATACCTTCAAGAACTTGTCCTTTTTCTAATTTAGCAACAATTTCTTTCTTTTGTTCTTCAAGTTCAGCTTCGATAAGGGCTTTATGTGATACGACAACATTTTTAAATTCTTCGTTGATTTTCACAACTTTAAATTCCATTGTTTTACCAACATAAACATCATAATCACGAATAGGCTTAACATCAATTTGAGAACCTGGTAAGAAAGCTTCGATTCCAAATACGTCAACGATCATACCACCTTTAGTTTTACATTTAATATAACCTTTAACGATTTCATCATTGTCGTGAGCTTCGTTAACGCGATCCCAAGATTTAAGAGATTTTGCTTTTTTGTGAGATAGTATTAGTTGACCATCAATGCTTTCCATGTTTTCTACAAATACTTCAACTTTATCGCCTACTTTAATTTCGGTTTCAGTTCTAAATTCGTTTGCATTAATGATGCCTTCAGATTTGTAGCCAATATTTACAACAACTTCACGTTTGTTAATAGCTACAACAGTACCCATAACTACTTCTCCTTCTTCGATTAGCTTAAAAGTATTATTGTATAATTCTTCTAATTTTGCACGCTCTTCTTTGGAGTAAGCATCATCTTTTTTACCAATTAAATCCCAATTGAAATTTTCAAGTGGTTTAATTTCAGTTTTTGTTTTTGGAGTTTTTTCCACTTTAGTTACAGGTTCTGTTTTTTCTTCAGCTACTACAGTTTCTGTGTTCGCCTCGTTTTTAATTTCGTGATTTTGAACTTCTTCTGTTTTTTGTGGTTCAACATTCACATTGTCATTAATTTCTGTCATTTTTTAATAAGTTTCTTTAATTTGGTTAGACATTATGTTAATTAAAATTTTTAGAGTGCAAAGGTATAGTTTTATTTTTAAAAAGCAATAGTTTTTGCAAATAAACTAAAACGCATAAAATCAAGTAATTTCAAGTATTTTATTAAAATTTTGAAAAAACAAATAAAAACTAATCAAAAAAAGCCGACAAAAATCGGCTTTTTTTGTGAACTAGGGAGGAGTCGAACCCCCAACCTTCTGATCCGTAGTCAGATACTCTATCCAATTGAGCTACTAGTCCAAAATTGAGTTTGCAAATATATATTATATTTTTCATTACACAAAATAATTTTTTAAAAAATACATTGAGTAAATATCCAATAGCACTATTTTTTAAAAAATTTTCTAAAACATATAAATAAAATTCTTTTGATGAAATATTTTCATTATACTTGTAGCAATATTTAATTTAATAATTTAATGTTTAAGATATGAAAACACCAATAGATGTAAAATTAGTAGATGCTCAAATTGAGAAATTAGGCGTTAAAGACCTTAGTAAAGCTACAATTCGTGAGATTGTTACTTTAGTAAATTGGATTCATGAAGAATCAGGTAAAGAGTTTGTAAGAATGGAAATAGGCGAACCTGGTTTAACACCACCAAGTGTAGGTATCGAAGCAGAAATCAATGCCTTAAAATCTGGAGTAGCATCAAAATATCCAATGATTAGTGGAGTTCCAGAATTAAAAAACGAAGCGTCAAGATTTATAAAAAACTTTATAAATATTGATATTAGTCCAAATTCATGTATTCCAACTGTAGGTTCAATGCAAGGTGGATATGCAACTTTTTTAATATGTGCAAACCTTGATGCTAAAAAAGATACAGCTTTGTTTATAGACCCAGGATTTCCTGTGCAAAAACAACAATATAGAGTTATGGGTCATAAATTTGAAAGCTTTGACGTTTTTGAATATCGTGGCAAAAAACTACGCGAAAAGTTAGAATCTTACCTCTCTAAAGGAAATATAAACTCAATTATATATTCAAACCCTAATAACCCAAGCTGGATTTGCCTAACAGAAGAAGAACTTCAAATTATTGGTGAATTAGCAACTAAATATGATGTAATTGTTATTGAAGACTTGGCTTATATTGCAATGGATTTCCGTAGAGACTTACACCAACCAGGAAAACCACCATACCAAGTTTCGGTAGCTAATTATACTGATAATTATGTGCTTTTAATTTCAGGTTCAAAAGCATTTAGCTATGCAGGTCAAAGAATTGCAGTTGCAGCTATTTCCGACAAAATCTTTAATAGAAAATATCCTAACCTATTACAAAGATTTGGAACAGAAGGATTTGGTTATACTTTCGTTTCAAGAATTATTTATGCACTAAGCTCAGGAGTATCACATTCTGCACAATATGCTCTTGCTGCAATGTTCAAAGCTGCTAACGATGGCAAATTTGATTTTGTAAAAGAAGTGAAAGAATATGGTGTGCGTGCTAAAAAAATGAAAGAAATGTTCTTAGATGCAGGATTTAAAATTGTTTACGATAAAGACTTAGACGAAGATATAGCTGATGGTTTTTATTTTACAATTTCATATCCAGGAATGGAAGGTGGCGAATTGGTAAAAGAACTATTATATTATGGAATTAGTGCAATTTCTCTACTAACTTCAGGAAGTACACGTAGCGAAGGACTAAGAGCTTGTGTTTCGCAAATTGTTCCAGAAAAAATGAAACTATTAGAAGAAAGATTAAAAGTTTGGAAAGAAAACCATAAATAAAACCTATGGCAACACATGTCCTACGTGAAGAAAAAGATATAAATAGCGTTTCAGGATTATTACAAGAAAAATATCCTCAAGCAAAATTTAAAAATAGAAAAACTAACATTATCATTAAAAATAAAATGATAATGTTAGTTGTTAGACAAGGACGTAAAACATTTAAAATCACAGGTGGTTTAAATTTTTCATACTTGCCATTACTAATTCTAATTATTGCTAGCACTATTTTAAGTACTGCTGCCTTAATTCTGGTTTTAATAATATTAGAAATAATATTTAGAAGAAAAATTAATAAAACTAAAAAAGATGTTGCAAATGTTTTATGTGGAGCAGTTGGCTGATATTCAGAATGTTTATAGAGATTTGTTAAAGCATTACATTAAGGGTTTTAAAGACAATTGCGATAAGGAAAATGTCTTAATAAATATTGAACTAAAAGAAGTTCATAGCTTAAACGTAGCTGAAAATTGTTTAAAAATTGCAAAATCTGAAAATTTAAACCAAGAAAAAACACTTATCGCCTATTTATGCGGTTTGTTTCACGATGTTGGAAGATTTGAACAGTTTACAAAATTTCACACTTTTAAAGATGACGAAAGCCTATATCATGGCGAACTTGGCGTTGAAGTAATTAAAAAAGAGCAGTTTTTTAAAGATTTGCCCAAGGAAATTCAAGATATTATTTGTACAGCTGTTTATAATCATGGATTGCGTGAAATTCAAGCTGATGTAAAAAATGATGAGTTATATTTTTCTAAACTTGTGCGTGATGCCGATAAAATTGATATTTATAGAATTGTTTGCAAATACTACAACACCTCAGGACCACGGAATATAGCCTTAGAATATGGACTCGAAGATAAAGCAGAAATTTCCACAAAACCTTTAAAAGACTTCATAAACAAAAATTTAATTTCAAAACAAGATTTAGAAAGCGTTAACGACTTTAAATTAATGCAAATTTCGTGGATTTACGATTTGAATTTTAATTTTTCAAAACAAATTATTAAAGAAAAAGCCTATATTGACACTATTTTAGACACAATAAAAGGCGAAAAAGCAAAACAAATAATAAAACAATACATTACTTTATAATATATTTCATTAAAAATAGTTAAATTTACAAATGTTTAATTTTTTACTTTTATAGATATGAAAGCATTTAAAGCATACGACATTAGAGGAATTTACAATAAAGACTTCAACAAGGAAGACGTTTATAAAATAGGTTTTTTTATTCCTCAAGTTTTATTAACCGACAAAGTTTTGGTTGGTAGAGATGTAAGAGAGTCATCGCCTGAAGTACTAGAATATTTAGTAAAAGGCATTTTGGATAGCGGTGCAGACGTTTATTACGCTGGTTTAGCCACTACCCCAATGATTTATTATTCAACTGCAAAATATGGATTTGGTGCGTCTGTAATGATAACAGCTTCTCACAATCCTGCAGAATATAATGGTTTAAAAGTTTCGGGTAAAAATGCAAAACCTATTGGCTACGACACTGGTTTAAAGAAGGTTGAAGAATTAATGAAAACCGAAGAAATCATTGTTAGTGACCAAAAAGGTAAATATCACGAAATAAATGTGAGAGATACATATTTTGATTTCTTAAAATCTTATGTTCCAAAATTAAATGACTTAAAAATTAGCATGGATATAAGCAACGGCATGGCAGCTCTTTTTATTAAAGAATTGTTAGGCGATAAAGTAATGTATTTTTACGATGAATTAGACGGTAGCTTCCCAAATCATGAACCAAATCCTTTAGTTCCAAAAAACATTGTTGACTTACAAAAACATGTAATAGAAAACAAATCTGATATTGGGGTTATTTTCGATGGTGATGCAGATAGAGTGATGTTTGTTGATGAAAAAGGCACATTTATTTCGCCAGATTTAATGATTGCTGTTTTGGCACATTATTTTCTTGAAGAAAAAGGCTTAAAAGGCAAAGTAATTCAAGATATTAGAACTTCTAAAGCTGTGGGCGAATATATTGCACAATTTGGTAGCAAAATGGAAATGTGGCGAGTAGGAAGAGCTTTTGCTGCACCAAAACTAAAAGAAATAGATGGAATTTTTGGTGGCGAATTAGCAGGACATTACTATTTTAAAGATTTTTATTATTCAGATTCTGGAATTTTGGCTTGTTTGCTAATTTTAAGAGTTGTAGCACAAATGCACGAAAAAGGAATTAAAGTTTCTGAACTTATTGGAAAAATTAAAAAATACGAAAATTCAGGCGAAATAAACTTTAAAATAGAGGAAAAAACAAAAGCTATGGATGCTGTAATTGCTCATTTTAAAGAAAAAGAAAAACCTGATGCATTTTTTGATTTTGACGGATATAGAATTGAATATAAAAATTGGTGGTTGAATATTCGTCCTTCAAATACAGAACCTTATTTAAGATTTTTAGCAGAAGCAAATACAGAAAAACTTTTGAAAGAGATTGTGGAAACTGTTGTTAAGATTGTCCTATCACACGGAGGCTCAATCAGTTAAAAGTTAAAAGTTGTAAAGTTAATACTTCTGAAATGCCTTGAATGTATGTTTATGTTTTGAAATTTATTTTGCGACATACAAAGGATAAAACAACACATTTTTTTGTTAATAACAAGTGTAAAAAAACATATCATATAGTAAAAAAATAACTTATCTTTGTAGGAATTGTAAGAATATGATTTTTTTATGAATGATTTTATAATGAAATATTATTAATTTAAAAAAATATTTAATTAAATAAACTCTTTAAAAATTAAATGGCAAAAGAATATAAAAAAGACTCATTCCCTATAAGTTTATTGTCTGATTGTGAACAGCTGTATCAATTTAAAATTGATGGGAAAGAAAAGAAAAAGAATATTATCCCTGGAGAACACTATCTTAATAATTTAACTGGTAGTGAATGGACTTTACACGGGAAAAGTGTGCAAATCTTTAATGGTGCTATTACTGAGAAAAGAAAAAAACACGGAGCAGCATTTCCTTTGTCATTAGCTCAACATTTTATCAATGTATACTCAAAAGAAGGGGACACAATTTTAGACCCATTTGCTGGCGTTGGTACAACATTAGATGCAGCAAACTTACTAAAAAGACATTCATTAGGAGTTGAGTTGAATTTAGATTTTATAAAAATGTTCAATCTGGGGATTGATATCAAAGATGGAATACAAAACTCAAATTATCAACGTGCTATTTTTCATGGTTCAGCACGTGATATAGGTGATTTTATTCCTAAAAATACTATTGACTTTATTCTTACATCTCCTCCATATTCTAATTTGCTTAATAAAATCCGCGCTAATTTTGCAGATAAAGATTATAAAAACAATCCCTATAAAAATCAAAGCAGAAAATTAGCGGAACCATATTCAACAGACAAAGAAGATTTAGGCAACTTAACTTACGAAGAGTATTTAGAAGCTATAGAAAAAGTGTTTAGTTCTCTACTTGTTATTGCAAAAGATGGTGCTTACAATGCTTGGGTTGTAAGAGATTACAGAGATTTAGACAATCACTTACCTTATGTAAATTTGCATGGACACCTGATAAATGTGGCAACAAAAACAGGATGGAAAATGTGGGATTTAGTAATTTGGGACCAAACAAGCCAAAGAAAGTTAGTAAGATTAGGAGGGAATAAGTCAAGAAGATATTACTTTAATATAGGTCATTCTTTTATTTTGGTTTTTAGAAAAAACTTGAAAGGAGAAAAGTTCTAATGATTGATAATTCACAACAAAGCACAACATATTTCACACATGGATTTCACCCTTATCCTGCAAAATTCACACCGCAACTTGTAAATAAATATCTTTCTTCTTATTGCAAGCGTGGAGACTTCATTCTTGATCCTTTCTGCGGAAGTGGAACTACAATGGTAGAAGGAGCAATAAACGGAATAAATTCAGTTGGAATTGATTTAAACCCGATTGCTTATATAGCATCAAAAGCAAAAACAAACAGATATGAAGAAAAAGACCTTTATCTGGTTGATAAAATAATTGATAAAACAAGAAAAATAAACAGTGTATCAACAAATATTGAAATTCCAAATTTTCCTAATCGTAAACATTGGTTTCAAGATAATGTTTGTGTTGAATTAGCTGATTTAAAAGCTAGAATTAA
>DAONZU010000008.1:31384-41154 GCA_035406965.1 Bacteroidales bacterium | reverse complement strand
TAAAAACTCAAATATAGGATTTTATCATTAAAAAACCTATTGTTTTAAGAAAATTTTGTGATTTTTTTTAAATATGTTTGTCTTTATTACAAGTTCATAATAAAATTTGTCATAATATTTTTCACTTCTTTCTCTGCTTCAAAATGTGGTATATGTCCGCAGTCTTTTATTATCTCGATTTGGCAAGGATACTTTATATTGTTTTTCAAGGATTCTAATTGTTTTAAAGTTCCGTATTCGTCTTTATCGCCTTGAATTGCTAGCACAGGGCATTGAATAAGTTTTAAATATTTTTCTATATTCCAACTAAAGTAGTTTGGGTTTGTCCATACATCATGCCAGCCATGAAACATTGAAACAGTATTTTCGCCATGATATTTTTCAAATCTTTTCTTTAAGTTTTTTTCGTAAAAAATACCATACATTTTTTTTACACCATTATAAGTAATTTCTTCTACAAACAAGTGAGCTGCTTCGGTAATAATTGCTTTCGTATCGTTTGGAAACATTGCAGCATATAAAATAGCTAAACTTCCGCCATCGCTATGCCCTATCAAAATTTTTTTTGAATTTGGTTTTAGAAGTTTGTTGAAAATCTGAGGCATAAAGTTTTCGGCATCTTCTTCCAAATAATTTAGTGTTCTGCTTTCGCTTACTCCATCTGATTTTCCATATCCATATCTATCATAAACTAAAGCAGGTATTTTTAAATTATCGGACAATTTTTGCGGAAATTCTTTCCATTGACCTATAGACCCCAAGCCTTCGTGTAAAAAAATTAAAACATCATCTGTATTATCGAAAAATTCAGAATTAATAAATTTATAAAAAATATTTTTATTGTTTACCTTTATAAAACCAGAGTTCATTTATGTTTATCGTTTTGAGACAGCCTTTACCGAGATTTGGCTTATTCTTTATTTGATGAGTAAATATTTATTAATTTTTTCATTCCATTAGAAATTTTCTTTTCAAAAGTTTCTTTTGGACCAGGACCTTCTTTGCCCATTTTTTCGGTTTTGTCTTCACCGTGTCCGTAAATTTCTTCAAGAATATGAGCGTATTTTTTATAAATCACATTTCGTTTCAACTTCAAAGTTGGTGAAAGTTCGCCTGTTTGTTGTGACCATTCTTCGCATACAAGCCTAAATCTTTTAATTCTTTCATGTTCGCCAAGGGTCTCATTAACTAAATTTATTTCTTTTTGAATTTTATTTATGATTTCGGAGTGTTTAATTAGGTCGCTGTTTTCGCGATAGTGGATTTTGTGTTTGCTGGCATAAAAATGAAGATAGTTGAAATTGGGCGAAATAAGAGCACTTACAAATTTTTCGTTTTCGCCTACAACCATTAATTGCTCTATCAAGTTTGAAGTTTTGAACTTGTTTTCAATTACTTGTGGTGCAATGTATTTCCCGCTCGAAGTTTTAAAAGTTTCCTTTATCCTATCAGTTATTTTTAGATATTTATTATCAATAAATTCTCCAATATCTCCAGTATGGAACCAGCCATCTTCGTCAATTACTTTTTTTGTTTCTTCTTCATTTTTATAATAGCCAAGCATAATATTTGGTCCTTTGGCAAGAATTTCTTTACTTCCTTCAGCAATTTTAACTTGCACTCCTTCTAAAATGGGTCCAACAGTTCCAAGTCGTGATTTATTCCAGTCGGGCCAATTTACTGCTAATACAGGCGAAGTTTCAGTTAAACCGTAGCCTTCGCAAACTCTAATTCCTGCCGCAGTATATAATCTTGCTAATCTAACCTGCAAAGATGCTCCACCAGAAACAACAGCTACTATGTTTCCGCCAAAGGCAGCTTTCCATTTGTTGAATACTAATTTTCTATAAATACCTAATTTGAATCTGTACATTAAAGAGTTTTTTCCTTTGTCATCGTATTTCGTTCCTAATCTAACTGCTGCAAAGAATATCCATTTTTTTATTCCTTTCAAATCTTTTCCTACGGAAATAATTCTATCGTAAAATTTTTCTAAAACTCTTGGTACAGAATTAAATAAATGAGGTTTAATATCTTTTAAATCATTAGCTATTGTTCCGAGATTTTCTGCGTAATAAATAGAAATTCCTTTAATTTGGAAGCAATAATTTAACATTCTTTCGTAAATATGGCAAAGTGGTAAAAAACTTAACGCTCTTTGTCCGTGGTCTATTGGTACAATAGGTTTTACAGCTAAAGCATTACTTAAAATATTTTTATGCGAAATCATTACACCTTTTGGATTGCCTGTAGTTCCAGAAGTGTAAATTAGAGTGTGCATATCATTTTCGTCAACTGATTTTTTTCTTTCTTCAAGTTTTTTCATCAGCTCTTCTTCGTTTTCTTGTGCTTCTTGAATCAAGCTAACCCAGTTTTCTATTCCTTCGATATGATGAAAAGTAAAAACAGTTTGAATTTCTGGGATTTTGTCGGCTATAGGTTTTAATTTTTTATAAAGATTTTGGTCAGAAACTATAATTATTTTTGCATCAGAATGTCTTAAAATATATTCTAATTCTTCTCCACCAAGAGTTGTGTAAATAGGAACGTTTACTAATCCAGCAAGCGAAATCCCCATGTCAGCAATATTCCAATGCGGTAAACTTTGAGACATAGTAATTATTTTTTCACCTTTTTTAAAGCCTTTATTTATTAATCCACAAGCAAAAAGATGAGAATATTTATAATAGTCTTGTGCCGAAAAATTTACCCAAGAACCTTTTTCTTTGTATGAAAATGCGTCTTTTAATTCAGCATATTCGTTGTTATATAATTCTAAAATATCAAAAACTCTTTTTATTTCCATTTAATTATTAAAATTTTTGTGTTGTTAGATTATTTTAAGGAGTCCAGTGTTTACTTGCTTTTTGAAATGGACAATTACCACATTTTTTTGGATGTTTTATTATTGAAGAAATCCAGTATTTATATCCGATTGTTACTGTGAAAGTATTTTGTTGATGCCCATATAGTAAAGATAGTGTCAAGTCATTTTTATCGTTTAAAAAAAGTGCATATTCTAACTCTCCCATAAAGCCAAGTTTATATTCCCAAGTTCCGTTTGCCCCCCAATGTTTTTCTTGGATATATCCTGGAATTGTTGACCATAAGCCTCTGCCATATAAATTAAAGCCAGCTCCAACACTGAATGAGTTTCTCCAGATTTGCACTAATCTTTGTTTAAGACCAAGATGTAAGGTAATAGCAGGTTTTGCAGCAGCATCGTTTAAAAAGCCAAACATTCCTCTAAAAGCAAAACTGTCTTCTCTTAGATAGGATTCGTAGCACAATAAAAATAAAGGCTCTGTAACAAATATCGCATTTTCGTCAATTTTATTGTCAAATAAATGTTTATTAGTTTCGTTAAATGGATGAATCCCAATAGGCGAAAATTTTAGTTGAATAGTAGATTGGCTAAACACGTTTACGACAAGTGTTAGACAAAATAATAAGAAAAATATTTTTAAATTAAAAGTTCTCATAAAAAATTTCGGTCATATTAATAAAATAACCGATAAAAAACCATATTTATTTCAAATATATAAATATTATTTTAAATTTTAATGAATTATTTTATGTTTTTTTAAGATGTTTTGTGTTGAAAAAATAAAAAATCTTTACTAAGTGTTTGATTATTAGCGAGTTTTGTTTCGGTTCTTGATGCTAATATTTTTATTCGTTCTTTCTTTTTTACTTTTTCTATTTTCGGGTTTGTACCAAAAGAAATAGCTTAATTGTTTGTCTTTTTCTTTTTGAGATTTGGCAATATAAAGTTTTTCGCCTGTGTAAGGATTTATTCCAGTATAATACATAACTGTTGATAATGTCATTGGAGTGGGAGTGAAGGATTGTACTTGTTCTGGTTTATATCCTATGGATTTTAACTCTTTTGCAAGTTCTGCCATGTGTTCTTCTTTGCAACCTGGATGAGATGAAATAAAATAAGGAATAATCTGTTGATTTAACTCATATTTGTCGTTGACGTTAAAAAATATTTTTCTAAGTTTTTTAAAACCTGAGAATGAAGTTTTTCTCATTAGTTTAAGAACTTCAGGCGAGCAGTGTTCTGGAGCTACTTTAAGCCTTCCAGAAACAAATTTACTTATTAATAATTCTAAATATTTTTGATTGATTTTATTTGTTTTGGGATTCTTTGTTTCGTGAATTGCAATATCATATTTTATGCCACTACCTATGCTGATTTTGGTAATACCTTTAATCTTTAAGGCATCTTGATAAAGATTTAATAATTCTTCGTGAGAGGTGTTAAGGTTTTTACAAACGCTTGGAAATATACATGAAGGTCTTTTACATGTTTTGCAAATGTTCAAATCAAAACCTTGCATTTTATACATATTTGCTGAAGGACCGCCAATGTCTGTTATATGTCCTTTAAAATCAGGCATTTCTGCTATTTTTTGCAATTCGTTTAAAATTGATTTTTTTGAACGACTCGCAATACTTTTTCCTTGATGAGCGGCAATAGTGCAAAAACTACAAGCTCCAAAGCAACCACGATGAATATTTACCGAATTTTTAATCATTTCGTAAGCAGGTATTGCTTGTTTTTTCGAATATCTTTGATGTGGTAAGCGAGTGTAAGGCAAATCGTAAATTTCGTCCATTTCTTTTTCGCTTAATGCAGGAAAAGCAGGATTTACAATTATTTTTTTGTTTTCTGTAATTTGTGTAATTCTTTTGTCGCTATTGTAATTGGTTTCATTTTCTATTTTTACAAAATTTGTTGCATATTTTAGTTTGTCTTTTACAACTTCTTTAAAAGAAAATAGCTCAATGTCAGAATTTTGTTTGTCGTCAATTTCGCCTATGTAAGCACATTGTCTTATGTTGTAGCAAGATTTTATATTTTTTGTTTCTTTAAGTTGTTTTGCAATTTCTCTAATTGATTGTTCGCCCATTCCATAGACTAATAAATCGGCTTTTGAGCTAATTAAAATTGAATTTAAAATTTTATCTTGCCAAAAATCATAGTGAGCAAATCTTCTCATTGAGGCTTCAATTCCTCCTAAAACAACAGGTGTTTCGGGATAAAGCTGTTTTAAAATATTTGAATAAACATTGCTTGCATAATCTGGTCTTTGTCCAGCTTTTCCACCAGCAGTGTAGGCATCGTCAGATCTTTTTCTTTTTGCTGCGGTATAGTGGTTAATCATTGAATCCATATTTCCGGCACTAACTCCAAAAAATAAGTTTGGTTTTCCAAGTTTTTTAAAATCTCTTAAATCGTCTTGCCAGTTTGGTTGTGGAATTACAGCTACTTTAAAACCTTCTTTTTCTAAAACTCGTGCAATTACTGCTGTGCCAAAAGATGGGTGGTCAACAAAAGCATCTCCGCTAACAAGAATAATGTCAGCAGCTTGCCAGCCAAGCGTTTGCATTTCTTTTTTTGAAGTAGGAAAGCTAAGTGTTGTGTTGTTTACCACTGTGGAAAAGGATCAGAAAACAATGAATTGCCGAAAGGTCTGTTTATTAAGGGGTTGTCATAATAAAATGGGTCGTAATGTCTTAAAAAAGGATTTTGTGAATTGTTTCTCAGAATGCTAATTTCTGCAGAAAAATAAGAGTTTTCGCCAATTTTATAATCAAAGCCAAAAGAAGTAAATGCATTGTTAGCATTGTTTGAGATTGCAACTGGATTTGTGTCAAAAATACTGCTTGCATGAATTCTAAGTCTATCGTTTACTAAATATGAGCCTTTCATAAAAAAGTAAAGTTTATTTTGATTCATGATTTTTGAAGTTTTGTTTTCAGCATTCCAATCTAAATATGAAGGAAAATTTGAGTGTACAAAAGCTGTTCCTGCCGATAAAGTAAACCTATCAGAAAAATTGTAATCTATTTTTGGCGAAACATAATTATAGAAAAGATTTTGTCCATAAAAACTTGAAAAACCTGTTCCTACCGAAAAACTTGTACGAAATTTATTAGTGTTTGTTTTTGTTTTAAAAGGAATTTTCTTTTCTTGCTCTGTATTATTGGTGTTGGAAAAATGATTTTCATCACCAAAATAAAACTTATCTTCTTGTGCAACAACAAGTTGAGAAGCTAATGCAAAAATTAATATCAAAAAATATTTCTTCATAAAATAATTTTTGTAAAGATATTAAATTTCTGAATAATTACAAAAGAGAGGATTTATTTTTTAAAAATAGTTTTCTTGTATAAATTAGAAAACTAAAATCTAACTAAAAGAGAAAAACTACTAAATACAATGGTATATAATATTGCAGAAAAAATAAAATCTTTTTTTGCTTTACTTATTGTGGCAAAAATAATATATAATAAAGTATTACCAATAGCAACACTTGCCATTATGTCTTTGCCTGGGTAATCTTTAAAAATAAAATATAAAGCTAATAAAAAAAACATTTTATAATAAATTTCGAGAATAATGGAAATGCTTTGTAGTGTATTTGTTTTAATTTTAGCATTTGTAACAATTACATAAATCAGTAGTCCAATTGAAATTGGTAAAGCAAGCATGGTAATTATCCCCATAAATGGAATGTCTATTTTATCAAGAACACATAAAAGTATGAAACTTGATACTATTAGTCCTTCTTTTGTTAGTGTTTGCATAGTTTAGTTGTTTTAAAGTTATTTTATTTATTGTATTTTGCCATATCTTTTAAAAATAAACTTCAATTTTTGTATTTGGAATTATTAGCTTATTGTTGCCGGGTATAAAATCTTGCATTTTATAAGATTGTAAATTTTCAACTTTATATTCTTGTTTAGACATTTGAAATTTTTTACCAATAGGTTCATCATCACACCAATCTGGTGACGACTGATGTGAAACGATTTTTGTGTTAAAGTCAATAATATAAGTATCCCATTTTTCGCATGGGATAGCGTAGTCAACAGTTGCTTTTGTTAAATAAAAATCGTTGTCTTTGAACTCAAAACAGTGGTTGAAATAAAATTTATTTTCAGCTTCTACAGAGTGTATAATGTAAATTTTATTTTCATCAATTAAAATCTCTTCAAAAGGATCAATATTTTGGTGTAAATAATCTGCACTTAAAACAGGTCCAGTAATTTCTTTCCAGATTATAGTTTTGTTATTTTCTTTTTTACAAATATAAATTTTTCTATCAAAACCATTTGTGTCTTTATCTTCGTTGGTAAGGTATAGGTAAATAATTTCATCAATATTATCTTTATCCAAATCACCTTTTGTACTTGAAATTAATTTATAAGTATCTGGTACAGAAAATTCTTTTGCAGAGTCGGTAGTTTCTTCACTAAGGTTTTCACTGCTTTTATTTTTGCATGAAAATGAAAATATTAGCAAAATTAATAATAGGTATAAAATGTTTTTTCTCATAATTATTCGCCAATAATTTTAACCATTACTTTTTTACGTCTCATACCATCAAATTCGCCATAAAAAATTTGTTCCCAAGGACCAAAGTCGAGTTTACCTTCTGTAATTGCGACAACAACTTCTCTACCCATAATTGTTCTTTTTAGATGTGCATCGCCATTGTCTTCATAAGTGTTGTGTTTGTATCTGTCGTAAGGTTTTTCGGGAGCTAATTCTTCTAGCCATTTTTCAAAATCTTGATGTAAACCAGATTCGTCATCATTTATAAATACACTTGCGGTAATGTGCATTGCATTTACTAAGCACAATCCTTCTTTAATTTTGCTTTCGTAAAGACAGTTGGCAACATCTTGAGTGATATTTATAAATTCACGGCGTTGAGATGTCTCAAAGTACAATATTTTTCGGTATGATTTCATAAAATTTAGTTTGTAAATTCGTTACAAAGTTAAGAAAAAATAGCTTTTAAACTACTATATCTGATATTTAATTTTTAGTGTGTGAAAAATAATTTTATTAGAATATTTTAGAATTGTATCTTTGTCAAAAATTTAAAGATTTGTACTATACAGGTTTATTAAATAATGGAATAAGAATTATTCATCGTTATGTGGATTCTTATGTTTCACATTGTGGCATAATAATTAATTGTGGCACTCGAGACGAAGATTTTAATCAGCATGGCTTGGCTCATTTTGTGGAACATATGCTTTTTAAAGGAACGAAAAAACGAAAAGCATTTCATGTTCTTAGTCGTATGGACGATGTAGGTGGCGATATAGATGCATGGACAACCAAAGAAGAAACAGTAATTGCCGCAAGTTTTTTAACTGAACATTATGAACGTTCAATAGAATTATTAAATGATGTTGTTTTTAATTCTGCATTTCCACAAAAAGAGTTGGAAAAGGAAAGAGAAGTAATAATAGATGAAATTAATTCTTATAAAGATTCGCCTTCTGACAGTATTTTTGACCAATTTGATGAATTGTTATTTCCAGATAACTCTTTGGGACGCAATACTTTAGGAACAAAATCAAAACTGCTAAAATATAATTCCGATGATTTATTGAATTTTGTAAAAGAAAAATACAATACTGAGCAAATGGTATTTTGTTCTATTGGAAAAATTAAATTTGAAAAATTAGTAAAGTATTGCGAAAAATATTTTGGTCAAAATCTTGAAAATCAGCGACTTTATCAGAGAGAAAAATTTGAAACAAAAACAGTTTTTAATAAATCAGTAAAAAAGAACACATATCAAGCTCATTGTGTTTTAGGAACTTATGCTTATTCTTTTAAAGATAATAAGCGCTTGCTATTGTCTATGTTGTCAAACTTACTTGCTGGTCCTGGAATGAATGCAAGATTGGTAATGATGTTGCGTGAGAAAAAAGGAATTTCTTATAATATTGAGTCAAGTTATGTTTCATATGAAGATACAGGCTGTTTTAATATATATTTTGGGTCTGATAAAGATAAACTTGATTTGGCTTTAGAAATTATAAAAAAAGAATTGATAAAGTTGAAAGAAAATAAGTTGGGAAGTTTACAATTATCGAAGTTGAAAAAGCAGTTTGTTGGGCAACTTGCAATAAGTAGCGAAATTCATTCAAATACTTTGTTGTCTATGGGAAAAACCTATCTTATTTATAATCAAGTAGAAACGCTAACAGATGTTTTGAAAGAAATTGATACAGTAACGTCAGAACAATTGCTTGAAGTTGCAAACGAGATTTTTGATTTGGATAAATTTTCAACTCTAATTTATTATTAAAAGGAAAATATGGAAAAAATTGCTTTGGATTATGTTGAAAATTATTGCGAACCCGAAGATGAATTGTTAAAAGAGCTTTCGCGTGAAACGGCACTAACACAATTACATCATAGAATGCTCTCGGGAAATTACCAAGGACATTTGTTAGCTATGTTTGTTAAATTTTTTAATGCTAAATCAGTATTAGAAATTGGTACTTATGCAGGTTATTCAACTATTTGTATAGCAAGAGCATTGCCCGAAAATGGAAAGATAACAACAATTGAAGTGAATGATGAAATTCAATGGCTTTCTGAAAAATATTTTGAAAAGTCGGGAATGAAAAATAAAATTAATGCATTATTAGGCGATGCAAAAGAGATAATTCCAAATTTAAATCAAGAATTTGACTTAGTATTTATAGATGGCGACAAGCAAGAATATATAGAATATTATAATTTAGTTTTTCCAAAATTGCGAAAAGGCGGTTTGATTTTAGCAGATAATGTATTGTGGAATAATAAAATTTTCGGCAAAATTGAATCAAATGACTATATGACAAAAGGAATTTTAAAATTTAATGAATATATTGCACAGGACACAAGGGTTGAAAAATTGATTTTGCCTGTTCGTGATGGACTGATGATGATAATTAAGAATAGA
>DAONZU010000008.1:26457-31284 GCA_035406965.1 Bacteroidales bacterium | reverse complement strand
TAATTGAATAATTGATAATTAAGAATAGATAATTGAATAATTGATAATTAAGAATAGATAATTGAATAATTGATAATTAAGAATTGATAATTGAATAATTGAAAATTAAGAATGAATAATTAATAATTAAGAATTGTGTCTCGACTCTGCTCGACACCCAATAATTGATAATTGGATAATTTAGCTTCGCTGCATTTTCTGTTGTCTCTCGGCATAGCTCAAGCAAGCTTGGCTCTACACTCGCTCCTCAGAAAATTGAGAATGAGTTAAAAGTTTATAAAGTTAACCGAGTTTACTAGCTCGCTGAAAGCAAAAGTTTTAAAGTAAAGTCAAATCCGCAGCCACTTTTAACTTTTTACAGAGTTTTTGTTCGACCATTTTGTAAAAAAATTAATTCGTATAATGAATTAGTGAAAATTTTGTGTTTGTTTTTAAAAAAAAGTATTAGCTTTGTGGCTGAAAAAAGTTTGAAATAGTTTGTTTGTAACTTTTTGGCGTAGTTTACAATAAAATAGGCGCTTTTGTTTTTTTGGTACAATATTTGCTTGGTATGTTTTTGTCGTAAATAAAAATAGTATTAACTTAAATTTAATTTTATATGAAAAAATTTTTTACAAACTTTATTTTAGTTATGTTGGTGTTAATAGTTTCTGCCAATATTACATTTGCACAAACAGCAATTTTAGAAGAAGATTTTGAAGGTGGTTCATTGCCTGCAGATTGGACAGTTATAGATAACGATCAAGACGGTAATGGATGGACTAATTTAACACCATCTCACATAAATTGGTTGACACCACATAGTGGAACAAACGTTGTTGGTTCTTTCTCATGGAACAATGGCACATTGACCCCAGACAATTATTTAATTACACCATTAGTGGCAGGGGCAACTAGTGTTAAATATTACTTTACAGTAAGTGAAACATATCCTACTGAACATTATGCTGTAATGGCTTCAACGACAGGTAAAGCAATAGGAGATTTTACAATTATATTCGAAGAAACAGCTACTAGTGCATCAGACTGGACTGAACGCATTGTAGATCTTCCAGCAGGAACAAAATATGTGGCTTTTCGTCATTATAATAGTACAAATCAACACTGTATATTATTAGATGATATAACAATTTTTGGCATTGTCCCTACTTGCCCATCAATAAGTAATCTTAGTGCAACAGTAAACGATAATGATGTAAGCTTAACTTGGGATGCTCCTAGTACATCAGAATCTTACACTTACACTATTACTAAAGACGGAGTTGAAATAGAAACTAGTTATGAAGCAACTACTTATACAGACTTAGACTTAGAAGCTGATACATATGAGTATTGTGTAAAAGTAGTTTGCGAAAGTTGTACTTCTGAATCAGTTTGTGAAAGTGCTACAGTAATAGTAGAAGAAGATAATGCTTGTCCACCTGTTAGCGACCTTACAGCATCAGTAAACGGCAATAATACCGTAACTCTTAGTTGGGTCAACCCATCAGTAGATGCGTTACCAAGTGGCTGCACTGGTGATTTTTATTTTGTGTTTTTTCGTGGAAATAATTATCTTGGCATAAACAAAACAGAAGATCTGACTACTTGGACAACTGATGTGCTTCAAAATGGAACTCATACATTGAGTGTCGTTGCATTTTATTTAAATGACAATGGTGACTTTATTTGTTCTGCCGAAGCATGTGCAACAGTAACAATCAGTGGCAGTTTTGATTGCCCACCTATTACCGACCTTAGCGTAGCAATGATAAATGAGGATAATGCCGTAGTTATTAACTGGACAAATCCACCAGAAAATGAGTGGCCAAGCGAATATATGTATTATTATTTTTATGATGGAGAAACTTTTATAGGTGAAGCTCCTGTTAGTGGATTAACTTCGTGGTCAACGCCTATGCTTACACAAGGAATCCACTCTATTGGAGTAATAATAATATATTCTGGAGTTTGTGTTTCCGATATTGTTTTTGAAGAAGTAACAATAACAAATAGCTATACTTGTCCACCTGTTACCAATCTTAATGCAGAAGTAAATCCAGACAATACAGTAACTCTTACTTGGACTAATTCAGAACAACCAAGCACTTGCGATGGATTTTTTAGGTTTGAATTTTATCTTGGTGCTGTTTGGATAGACGAGAGCGATACTGAAGATTTAACAACATGGACAACAGGTGTGCTTCCAAATGGAACACATACTTTAAGTGTCGTTGTATATTATTTAAATGGCAATTACAACTTTATTTGTTCTGCCGAAGCAAGTACAACAGTAACAATTGATGATAGTTTTGATTGTCCACCTGTTACAAACTTAACTGCAGAAGTAAATGCACACAAAACAGTAACGTTTAGTTGGACTAATCCAGTCTCAAGTGCTTGGCCCAATGGTTGTACTGGAAATTTAGACTTTGAATTTTTTGATGGAGATAATTTTTGGGACAATGATGATACTGATGATTTAACTTCATGGACAAGTAGTGAGGCACTATCAAATGGAACTCATACACTGAGCGTTGTTATATATTATTATGACGATGCAGGCAATAATATTTGTTTTGCCGAAGCAAGTACTACAGTAACAATTGGAGAAATAACTTGTCCATCTGTAAGCAACCTCGTTGCAGAAGTAAACGATAATGATGTAAGCTTAACTTGGGATGCTCCTAGTACATCAGATTCTTACACTTACACTATTACTAAAGACGGTGTTGATTTAGAAACTGGTTATGCAACAACTACTTATACAGACTTAGACTTAGCAGCTGGTACATATAATTATTGTGTTAAAGTAGTTTATGAAAGTTGTATTTCTGAATCAGTTTGTGAAAGTGCTATAATAGAAGAAGAAGTACCTTGCCCATCAGTAAGCAACCTTGTTGCAGAAGTAAACGATAATGATGTAAATTTAACTTGGGATGCTCCTAGTACATCAGATTCTTACACTTACACTATTACTAAAGACGGTGTCGAAATAGAAACTAGTTATGAAGCAACTACTTATACAGACTTAGGTTTAGTAGCTGGTACATATAATTATTGTGTTAAAGTAGTTTATGAAAGTTGTACTTCTGAATCAGTTTGTGAAAGTGCTACAATAATAGTAGAAGAAGATAATACTTGTCCACCTGTTATCGACCTTACAGCAACTATAAACGCAGACAATACTGTAACTCTTAATTGGACTAATCCAGCTCCAAGCACTTGGCCAAGTACTTGCGAAGGCGATTTGTTTTTTGATTTTCATATTGGAGATTATGTAGGAGAAGATGATACTGATGATCTAACTACATGGACAAGTAGCGTACTTGCAAACGGAACTCATACATTAAGAGTTATTGTATCTTATTATGATAGTGATACATATTATATTTGTGAAGCAGAAGCTAATATTGTTGTAACAATTAGTGGTAGTTTTGATTGTCCGCCAGTTATCAATTTAACTGCATCAGCGAATCCAGATAATACTGTAACACTTAATTGGACTAATCCAGAGCCAAGTGCTTACCCAGACAATTGCGATGGTGAGTTTGGTTTTGAATTTTATCTTGGAGCTACTTTTCTATGGTATGACGATACTGAAAATTTAAATTCATGGACAAGTGATGAAATCCCAAATGGAAATCATACGTTAAGTGTTGTTGTATATTATTATGACAATTTTAATAATTTAATTTGTTCTGCCATTGCAAGTGCTACAGTAACAATTAGTGGTGGCTTTGATTGTCCATCAGTTGCCAATCTTAATGCAACTATTAACGAAGACAATACTGTAACTCTTACTTGGACTAACCCACAACCCGCAGATTTTCCAATTGGTTGCAGTGGAAATCTTGATTTTCAGTTTTATGATGGAGCATATCATTTAGGAGATGACGAAACTAACGATTTAACTTCTTGGACAACGCCTTCACTTTCACCTAGTACACACACTTTAGCTGTTGTTGTGGAATATTATGATGATGGTGGAAGTTATATTTGTTCTGCAGAAGAAAATATTACTGTAATAACAACTAATATTGAAGACATAAAATCTTCTCTTTTCTCAGCAGAAATATATCCAAATCCTGCAAAAGATATGCTAAACATTGTTAGCGATAGCGAAATTATAAGCTACGAACTTTATGATGCAATCGGAAGATTGATGCTAAACAATTCAAATGTATCTAACACCGAAAGCATTGTAAACGTTTCTTCGCTAAAACACGGAATGTATATGCTTAGACTAAATACTGTGAATGGAAGCGGAACTTTTAAATTGATAATTGATAATTGAATAATTGATAATTAATAATTCAGCTTCGCTGCATTTTCTGTTGTCTCTTGACATAGCTCGACACTCGATAATTGAATTGATAATTAAGAATGAGTTAAAAGTTTATAAAGTTAAAAGTTTTAAAGTAAAGCCAAACCGCAGCCTCTTTTAACTTTTAACTTTATAAACTGTTTTTTCTGCTGTATAATATATTTTAATTTTTGTTTTTTATTAGAGTTTATTGTATCTTTGAACAAAATTTAATTTTAATTTATATATATGAAAAAAGTATTAATTGCTACCGAGAAACCCTTTGCTAAGGAAGCTGTTGCTAGTATCGAAAGCATAGGACAAAAAGCGGGTTATCAAATTGTAAAATTAGAAAAATACACTTCAAAAGACGAATTGTTGAAAGCAGTTGCAGATGTTGACGCAATGATTATTCGTAGTGACAAAGCAGATAGAGATGTTATTAATGCAGGTAAAAATCTAAAAATTATCGTTAGAGCAGGTGCTGGTTTTGATAATATTGATTTAGAAGCTGCTACAGAAAAAGGTGTTGTTGCAATGAA
>DAONZU010000008.1:0-26357 GCA_035406965.1 Bacteroidales bacterium | reverse complement strand
AAAACTTGCCAATATGTTTCTTTACATATCCCAGCAAACGACCAAACTAAAAAATCAATAAATGCTAACTTGCTAAAACTAATGCCAAAAAATGCTTGCTTAGTAAATACTGCTCGTAAAGAAGTTATTGACGAAGAATCTATAGTTAAATTTATGGAAGAAAGACAAGATTTTAGCTATGTATCAGACGTAGCTCCAGACAATGCTACTGTTTATGCAGACAAATTTGCTGGAAGATATTTCTTTACTCCTAAAAAAATGGGTGCTCAAACTTCTGAAGCTAACAATAACGCAGGAGTTGCTGCTATCAATCAAATTGTTAACTTCTTCGAAAAAGGAGATATTAGATTTAAAGTAAATAAGTAGTAGAATTTTCATAAGAACAAAAAAGCTCTTCAGAAATGGGGAGCTTTTTTATTGTGTGCATATGTCGCGTAATAAGATGAAAACAAGGCTAATCTAAAATGAATCAGCCTTGTTTTAAACATTTTATATTTATTTTACAACAACAGTCTGAGTATCTATTATTTTATTATCTTGGATATAAACAACTTTATAATAACCTATTTTTAAACCAGTTATATTTATTTCATTTAATCCTTCTTTTATTGATGTTAACCTTTTTACAGTCTGACCAACAGAATTGATAATATGTATTTCACAATTATCACTAGATGTTAGTAAATTGATTTTGAAATTACCTTGATTAGGATTAGGTATTATTTCAAGTGAAGCAGCCTCTTTCAAAAGTTCTTTATCGCTAAACGAATTGTCATAGAATTCGTCATCAAGTTCAATATCATTTCCTTGTGATTTTTTTGTAGAATAACAATTTTCACAATCTTCTATTGCTATAAAAAACTCATCAATATTTAAAAGTCCTTCAGATGCAGTTTTTTCAGCATTTATTTTACATAACCATGTTTGTATATGTTCCATTTCTGATTTATTTTGTTCATCTGAAAAATCATACAATAAATTTTCAAGGTAACTAATTGCATCATCATAATTGCCTATTATTCTATATAATAGAGGTATATCCAAACTATACTCGTAATAATCAGTATATGATAAATTAGGATTTGTAACAAGGTTTTCATTTAAAAGAATTATTTTTTCAATCCCATTAATAAATGACTGATTAGCTTTGTCATGATTTACAAATGTGTAAAAATCAGAAATGATACTATGTAAATCGCCATAAGCGATGCTCATATAGAGTTTAATTTCTGAATAATTATTAGAATCAGTCCAAGTATTGCAACTTGATATTAGGTTTGAATATTCTTCAATAATAGTTAAAAATGCAGTTTCAGAATTAATGTTTTTAGATTGCTGTTGTAAATAGCTAACAGCTTCATCTAAAGGCATTGTTTGTTCTGATATAGTTACTGTAGGTAAATTATTGTTAGTTGTTTCTTCCAAAATATTTTCAGATAAAAAATCTTGTGGCGATTTCGGCTGTAGGCATAACAGATATGCAGGAGGGTTTCCAATCAAGTAGTTTACAGGCACATTCGGATTAGATGGAGGATATTCACGCAAATAGTAATTATCTAGATATACAGGAGTAGCGTTGGGGTTGCTTTCCCATCTATTTCTTGTTACTCTAATTGGGAAAAGTGTAGGAACCCATCCATACAATGTGTAATAATCATTAGTTGCTTGTAATTGATTGTATTTGTCGTATAGATCCGTTATACCATAATTTAAGTAAATAGTGATGAAATTATTAGACAAATCACACATATGAGGTTTAATATTTGTTCCATTTGCTGTTCTTACACCATATCTATTTCCATTAATAAAGTTACATACCATATTCACATTAAATGCCCCGTTAGTTCTAAGTCCATTTGTTGTGTTTGATTGAATATAAGTATTATAAGTATTAATGTGTGCGCCATTACTACCAAGATAGTAAATTCCACTTCCGTTATTGCTTATGTTACAATCAGTGAAATCTGATACAAAACTCATTCCATCACAATATATACCATAATTAGTATTATTTACCACATTACAATTTGTAAGATTTAAACCTTTTCCATAAATATTGATTCCTTGAGTGTTTCTTCTAAAAGTACTATTTGTAATGAAAAGTGCAGCTCCGTCAGCCCAAGTAAGATTTCCATAAAGACCATAACACCCATACTCAAAAATAGAATTATTGATAGTAACATTAGATTGTCCAATAAATAAAAAGCTTCTATGATTATTATGTGCACCTGTTGTTGAAGTAACTTTCACATTATTAAATGTTACTGGATATGAATGATCAGCCTGCATTCTTTTTTCATAGCCCATTTCAATTTTGCAGTTTTCAAAAGTAAGTGATGTAAGATTTGGAAAACGAACAGTGTTTTGTTGTATTTCTAAAACCTTGTCTGATTGCCCATTTCCAGAAAATAACATAGATGCACCAGTGCCTGCAGTAATATTATATGTATAATCTGGTCCAGGATTGCTAAATTTGATGTAGCCGTTGCCGGTGAAGGTAAATTGGGCGTTGGGGGCGATAAATAAGTCGCCGGCGATTTCTATGTGTGAATTATCTCCACTAAGGCTTATTGTTGTTCCTTGTTCATATATTAATTGCCCACCATCTTCAATGATTAATTGACCACCTCCTTCAATGATTAATTGACTACCTCCTTCAATAATTAAAGTCCCTAAACATTCTATTTTGGAATTATTACTAACAGTTAGGGTAGAGTTATTTATAATATAAGTTATTGAATTTTCGTCAAGTTTTAATGTATTTCCATCTGTTATAGTAATATCTTTTGTAACTGCAATAAGGCTTTTATATGTTTTGTTTGATGTAATATTTTCGTATAAGATTGTTGGGTATTTTAATGAAGTATAATCTCCTATTTCTCCCAAATCAGATTCTACAGAAGTTTCGTTTGCTCTAGAGTTATAATTTTCATTCCAATCGTGAGCTTCTGTAACAGAAATTATATTATCATTATTTACATCTGCATTTGTATAGCTTATGCCATAATAGTTATTTACAAAATTTGGAGATTCGCCTCTGGTTGAAGAATACATATGAAAATCATATTCGCCATGGTAATATGTTCTATTATTAACAAGTTCATTTTCTTCCACTGTATTGTTATTAATAGTTCTATTATCTGCTCTGTATGCTGATTGATTATATTGAGCAGCTGACGAGAAATAAACATTATAATTCTCTAAATTATCAGCAAAGCCCCCTGAATTACATTGTTGCATCCAAAATACTTTTTTATACGCAGGTATAGGATTAACTAAATCTGCAAAGTCTTCATCGCTCATATTACCATCAAGTAAACACAGATAAGATTTACCGGAGCTATAATACCCGTGGTCAAAAGTCCATACAAATAAAAAATCATCGTCTGTTATTTGCGGCCTCCCATTTGTACCGTAACGTAAGTCAGTAAAAATGTTTTCAACTGATATTGTTGATGCTTCATCATATACAATATTAACGTATTGATTATTATCATCATATTTTTTATATCTACTACCAGCATTAGAATAATCTACCCCATCTGCAAATAGCACAAAAACATTCTCAGGGTTATATCCAAACTCATCTACTAGCATTTCCCACATAAGAAAAGTATCGTTCCAAAATTCTTCCATTGCAGCTCTGTCAAACCCTCCATTCCAAATATTTATATTCTGTCGGTTTATGAAATTATAACTTGCATAATCACCTGTTATTAAAACTGCATATTTTTCTTGTGCTTGCATTAAAAATGCACAAAACATAAACAAAAGTAAAATTTTAATTCTTCTCATTTTATATTATTTTTGTGATAATGTCGGAACTGGGGGAATTTTTACTAAGTAGCTTGCAATTTGACTAAGTAAAATTACCTATTCCTACTATTATCAGGTTAATAAATTTTAATTAAAAACAATTTTTTGGCTATAACAATTTTCGCCATAACTAAGTTTTATTATGTAAAACCCTGTATTTACCTCCTTTCTTTGTATGGATTTACTTTTAAGAGTTAATAAATTATTTCCTTGTGTCCCGGGTTTATCAGACAATATTTCAATTAGTTTACCGGACGTATCGTATAATTCTATTTTAACTTGTTCAGGTTTATTAAGATAAAATTCAATGTTGATTTCGTTGTTTGTGGGATTTGGGTAAATAATTATTTGTTGTGATTTTTCTTTAATAGTTGTTATTCCCTGATTTCCTGATTCATAGGTTCTATAACATATTCTACCAATTGAATCAACATGAGGTCTTCCTTTATAAAAAAGGAACAATAAATTATCTTTCTTTATAAATTTATTTGCACTTTGCTGTATTTTCATGTCGTTATACATAAATGCATTTCTAAACCATATGCTATTTGCATAATAATAGATGTAATGTAAATATAATCTTTCATTATTGCTATGCTGAGGGTGTACTCTAAAAGAATATTGATTAACGATTTTATTATTATTATTAATGTCGCATGCAATAGCACAATACTCTAATTTTTCACCTGTATTAATAAGTTTTTTATTTAACCAACTCCCATTAGCAAATTCTTTATAGTAAGTGCCTTGAATTGGTCTCACTGTATGAGATAAATATTCGTTCCAAACGATATGTGGTTCGTTTTCATTATCTAAACAAATATCACTTCCATTAAATGCAGAATCGGAGATTTGCACAAAATCATTCCATATTTCATTTGAATATTTACAAAACAATAATTTTGGAGTAAAATAATTACCTTGTGAATAAGAGTTTGCTATTAAGCAATAGAAATTGTCTAAACTATCTGATATAATTTTCTCTAAAGAAAAAGTATTATCTTCTTGTCCTTCTACAACAACATGTAATTCACTCCAACTGTTATTGTCATATATTTTATAACAGACTGTGTGATAGCAATTAAAAAAACAAAAAACTTTATTTTCCGAGTTAATAATAATGCTTCCATTTGTCGCTCCCATTATGTTTTCTGTTATTGTATCTCCAATACTCCAATTTTGACCATCAAATTTTTTAAAAACCACCTTTGTGTTAGTATAATCTCCAACATCATATGAAAATGTTACATATAGATTATTTTCATTATCTGCTGCTATATGAGGATCTAAAGTCCATTTTTCTTGATTATTGGATATATCAATTGGAGTTGTCCAAGTTACTCCTAAATCAATAGATTTAATATAATAGATTTTACCAAAATTACTACTTATATCAGCACTATATACCATATGCATTGTATTGTTTTTGTCAATAGTAATATTATAGTCTCTAATAACGAAATCTGTTGTTTCCCAAATTGAAAACTCTTCAGAATAGCCAAACTCTGCACTTTGTGCTATTGAGTTAAACACTAATGAAGTCAATAAAATTATCAAACTTATATTTTTCATACAGTTATTTTTTTAATTAAAAACAATTTTTTGGCTATAACAATTTTTGCCATAGCTAAGTTTTATTATGTAAAACCCTGTATTTACCTCCTTTCTTTGTAAGGCTTTACTTTTAAGAGTTAATAAATTATTTCCTTGAGTCCCGGGTTTATCAGACAATATTTCAATTAGTTTACCGGACGTATCGTATAATTCTATTTTAACTTGTTCTGGTTTATTAAGATAAAATTCAATGTTTATTTCGTTGTTTGTGGGATTTGGGTAAACATTTAATCGTATATTATCTGGTATTTTCGAAATTTTTATATCATCAGTTTCTGTTGTTTTTTTTCGTAAATATATACTTGATAAATATTCATTATTATTGTTTATAATCGTATCTATTAATCTGATATAGAATAGGTAAATTGTATTTTCATGTTTTACAAAGAGATTTTTGCCAGTTGGTGTTGACTCCAAATATGATCCGTATTCTAATTCATAATTAAACCAACGACCGTTATAATATCTGTAATGTCGGTGAAAATAATAACTGTCGTTGCGTAATTTTTGTGTAACACTATTTACTATTTTAATTTCATTATTTGCATCAGTTATTATTGCATTTTCACTAATACTAGGGCTCGCATTAAGAAGTTTTTTAGGCAACCAACTACCATCTTTGTACTCAGAATAATAAAAACCTGAAATAGGTGGAACAACATTAGACATTTGTTCCCTCCAAACAATATGAGGTTCGTTTTCACTATCTAAACAAATATCCATATCCAAACTTGTAGTATCACTAAAAAATATCAAATCATTCCAAACTTCGTTTTCATATTTAGTATAAAAAACTATAGGTGTACCACTACTTAATTCTGATGTGTGAGAACCAATACAATGCAAGTTGCCATCATTATCAGTAACAACTTTATATGCATAATATCTGTTATTGTTTGCACCTTCGCATATTTTATACGTTTGACTCCATATTCCGTTTTCGAATATTTTATAGCAAATTGTATGGTAGTAACTAAAAAAACAATAAACCTTATTGTTGCTTAATGTGATTAACCCATCGGTAGCACCGTTCATTCCTTGGGTAATAGTATCGCCTGTACTCCAGTACTCGCCATCAAATTTTTTAAAAACCACCTTTGTTTTTGAATAATCACCAACATCATAAGTAAAAACTACATACAAATGCCCTACGGTATCGCACACAATTTTTGGTACAGTTACCCATTTTCCGTTGTTGTTGGAGATGTCTATTGGTTGTGTCCATGATATACCATCATCTTCTGATTTTATATAGAAAATTTTATAAAAATTAGATGCAATCTTTATAGACATTACACAATGTATAATACCGTGATTATCAATTGCTACATCAAAGCAACTTATTGGCTTATCTACTTCTTGAGTATAAACAGTAATAGGATCATCATAATCGTAAGGTGCTCTTTGTGCAAGAGAATGTACACTTATTATTGTAAAAAATAGTATAGTAAACGTAATGGTTAAATTTTTCATACGCAAATCTTTTTTATTATTAACTTCTTGGGTGGCAACTACCATTTTCTTATGAACATCAAGTCCACAACCACGAGTGACAACTTGTGCAAATTCTACTGTTTTCATAATTAACTTTTTTAAGTTTATACTTAGTCTGTTAAATGTCAAAAAGATAGTACAAAATTATAAAAAAAGCACAAATTGTGTACAATCGCACTATATTTTCATGCTCGCGGGTGTTGAAAAAATCATGTTGGTTTCATAATTTACTAATTTTTAATTATACGTTTGGTAAATATATTCTGTTTTGTTTGTACTTGTATTAGATATGTTCCTGAAACAAGTTGGCTTAAATTTAATGGAGTGTTGTTACTATGTGTTTTAGTTGAATATATTAGTTTTCCCATAAGGTCGAACACCTTAATTTCGCAGTTGTCTGCAGAAGCAGGAAGATCAATATAGATAAAGTCAGCAAAAGGGTTGGGGTAAACTTTAAACAACTTTTCTTCAGTATGCGATGAAATGTTATTAAACTTATTGTAATAGTTTCGGCAGGAGTCTTTGTAATAAATTATAGTATCATTGTAAATACCTGGCAATGACAATGCCCTATTGATTTGTACACTACCATCATAATAACACATGCAATCAGTTTGCAACTCAGGAATAGCTGATAACTCAAAAATATCTGACAATATTCCAAAATAATCAAAAAATCTACCATAACCATATTGAAGACCGTGAGGAGAAGAGCCAATTTCTCCTGCAAAACAATAATTACCACTTAAGTAAACTACTTTATACGAATGAATAGGAACATTACTAAACATAAATGCATTATAAGGAGTAAATTCCATTCCTGCACCGGATAAGAAACCTGCTTCCCACCTGAAAATAGAATCAAGATAAAAAGAATTTATACAATTTTCGTACACTGGCATTTGCCATGTTACTGTGTCGCCACGTTGCAAATCGTAGCTGAACGAGAGCACAAATTCTCCTTTGTCAGCATTGTAAAAATAGATATCGCCACCATCTTGGTATGTAAAGCGATCTTGCATTTTTACAGGTTCAAAATCTGGATAAAAATGTCGTATTACTTCTAATTTTCGGCAATTTACCAACTTATATAAAGTGTCGCTTACAGAACGCACATACCAATATTGTGCATACGAATCTGTTGCACCCATATTTGCTGTTTCATAACACCATACTGCTCCAATTGGTGCCCACTCCCATTCCCAGTCTTTGGTGCCTTGCTGGGGAAAACCTGCTTTGCATAAATAAATCAGGCTAAGCAGTAATGAAAATTTTGCTAAGTATTTCATAATTTACTAATTTTTAATTATACGTTTGGTAAATATATTCTGTTTTGTTTGTACTTGTATTAGATATGTTCCTGAAACAAGTTGGCTTAAATTTAATGGAGTGTTGTTACTATGTGTTTTAGTTGAATATATTAGTTTTCCCATAAGGTCGAACACCTTAATTTCGCAGTTGTCTGCAGAAGCAGGAAGATCAATATAGATAAAGTCAGCAAAAGGGTTGGGGTAAACTTTAAACAACTTTTCTTCAGTATGCGATGAAATGTTATTAAACTTATTGTAATAATTTCGGCAAGAGTCTTTGTAATAGATTATGGTATCATTGTTCATAGTTGATAATGCCTTATTGATTTGCACACTACCATCATAATAACACATGCAATCAGTTTGCAACTCAGGAATAATATTTAAGTCAAACAGGTCTGAACTTGCTCCAAAATAACTCAAATAATTTCCACAACCATGATTAGGAATTGTTGCTAATTCCCATGAAAAACATTCTGTTGTAATAGCCTCAACCCTATAAGTTTTAATAGGTGTATTACTATACATAAAAATGGAATTAGGAGTATATTGTGTTTCAGCACCCGATAAGTAACCTGCATCCCAATTTAGAATCGTGTCTAAACAATACAAATCAGCACAATTTACGAACATGGGCATTTGCCATGTTACTGTATCGCCACGTTGCAAATCGTAGCTGAAAGAAAGCACAAATTCTCCTTTGTCAGCATTGTAAAAATAGATATCGCCACCATCTTGGTATGTAAAGCGATCTTGCATTTTTACTGGTTCAAAATCTGGATAGTAATGTCGTATTACTTCTAATTTTCGGCAATTTACCGATTTATACACTGTATCTTTTACCGATCGCACATACCAATAATGTGCATCCGAATCTTTTGTATAAGCCCCCATATTTGCTGTTTTATAACACCATACGGCTCCAATTGGAGCCCACTCCCATTCCCAGTCTTTGGTGCCTTGCTGGGGAAAACCTGCTTTGCATAAATAAATCAGGCTAAGCAGTAATGAAAATTTTGCTAAGTATCTCATAATTTTTAATTTTGCTTTAATTATAGAATATCCTCCTATGCCAAAATCCTATCCCATATATTCTTATAACTAATTAATTTTTATTTTTGTAAAGGTAGCAAAATTGTTTATAATTACAGTTGAGGAAAGCAAGTTTTTATATAAATATGCGAATATTGCGTGATTAAATGATGAAAAATTCTAACTATTATGAAGAATATCTCTTTTTATTCTTCATAATAAACCCTCTTAACTCTTTGACTAATTCCGGTAATTATTTCGTAAGGAATTGTATTGAGTTTTTCTGCCATTTTAATAACAGAATTTTCTGAGCCAAAAATTATTACTTCATCGCCTTCGTTTGCTTCAATGTCAGTAATGTCAATCATGCACATATCCATACATACATTGCCAATGGTTTTTGCTTTTTTGCCTCTAACAATAAATTCCCAATTTCCATTTCCAAGTCTTCTATCAAATCCATCAGCATAGCCAATTGGAACGGTAGCAATAATTGAATCTCTTTTTACTTTTCCCGACCTATTATAACTAACAGTTTCGTCGGCATTGATTTTGTGAATTTGTGAAATTTCAGATTTAAAAACAGCAACAGGAATAAGTTCATCGCAAATGTCTGGTAATAAGCCATATAAGCCTATTCCAAGTCTAACCATTTCGTATTTGTATTGTGGAAATCTTAAAATTCCCGAAGAATTTAAAACATGTCTTTTAGGTTGATAACCAATACCTTTACAAATTAAAGAATAATTTTCATCAAACACTTTTACTTGTTGCTGTGTAAAATAATCCAAGTCTTTACTATCGCTACCAGCAAGATGAGTAAAAACAGAAGCAATTTTAATTTTTTTACAGGAATTAATTAGTTTGCAAAGTTTTGGAATATCGTTTTTTATAAATCCTAATCTATGCATTCCTGTATCAAATTTTATATGAATTTTAAATTCTTTAATATTGGTGAGTTTGATTTCGTTAATAAATTCTTCTAAAATATTTAGAGAATAAATTTCAGGTTCTAATTTATGCTCTATCATGTTGTGTACGCCCTTGACATTTGGATTCATTACCATAATTGGAAGATAAATTCCAAGATTTCTTAATTCAACACCTTCGTCAGCAAAGGCTACAGCTAAATAGTCAACTCTATTGTGTTGCAAGAAATTAGCAACTTCTCTGTAGCCACTTCCGTAAGAAAAAGCTTTAACCATAACCATTAACTTTGTTTCTGTGCCAATTATAGATTTAAAAAAGTTAAGATTATGTTTCATTGAGTTTAAATCTATTTCTATTACTGAGGAGTGATTTTTGTATTGAAGACGGTTAAAAATTTTTTCAAATTTAAAACTACGCGCCCCTTTTAATAAAACAGCTTTATTGCTAAAAATGTGAATAGAAATTTTTTCAAGAAATTCGTTAGTATCAAAATAAAAAGAAGAATCTTTAGGAAATAATTTTTTGTATTTATTTAATTTACAGCCAATTCCGATAAAATGCTTGAGATCTTTTTCTTTAATAATTTGTGAAATATGTTTGTAAAAAACTTCTTCGTTTTCACCACTTTCAAGAATGTCCGACATTATTAATATAGTATCTTTATCGGCTTTTTTCTGATTTAGATAATCAAGAGCAATTATTAAAGAATTAATATCTGAATTATAAGCATCATTAATAATAATGCTATTTTGAATTCCTTCTATAGTTTCCAATCGCATTTCAACACCTTGAAGATTTGCAAATCTTGGAATAAATTGATTTATTTTGCTTTCATCAAGAATGGAAATAATGCCAAAACAAGTAATAGCATTTTGAATAGAGCCAAGGTCTGTAAAAGGAATTTTTATTTTATATTTTTTGTCTTTAAAAATTATTGTTATTAACGAATTATCACTTGATTTTTCAATTTTTTGTACAAAAAAATCAGAGTTTTTATTTTTAGAATATGTGTAAGTATTAGGAATATTTAATTTGCAAACCGTATCAAAAAGTAGTTGGTCATCTTTATTTACAATAGTAGTTTTGCAGTTTTTTAGCAATATCGCTTTTTCTTGATAAAGTTGTTCTGTAGATTTAAAATTTGCTGAATGAGCTTTACCTATATTATTAATAACAGCAATTTCTGGTTTAATAATTTTTTCTAAAGCTTGCATTTCGCCCGGTAATGAAATTCCTGCTTCGATAATTGCTAAATCGCTGTTGTTATCTATTAGCCATAAGGAAATTGGTACGCCAATTTGAGAATTATAGCTTTTTGGAGAGCGACTTATAGTGTAATAAGGATTTAAAATATGATATAGCCATTCTTTAACAATAGTTTTGCCATTGCTACCTGTTATTGAAATTATAGGTTTTTTAAAAAGACTTCTTTTATATTCGGCAAGTTTTTGAAGTGCAGTAATTGAGTTTTCAACTTTTAAAAAAGCAGCTTCTTTAAATTTTTCAATATCAACATCTTCGCAAATTACAAAGTTTCTCACACCTTTTTGATAAAGTTCGTTTATAAATTTATGCCCATTATTATTTTGACCTTTGATTGAAAAAAATAAAACGTCTTTGTAGTTGGTGATATTTCTACTGTCTGTTGTAATTTGCGAAAAAGTATTGTTTTTATTTCCTAAAAAATTTCCGCCAAGAATTTTTGCAATATTTTCAAGTTTCCAGTTTTGCATTTATTATTTTTTTGTTTCTTCGTTGTAGCAACGTCTGCATAGGGGTTTGTAAATGTCTTTTTCGCCAAGTACTACCACAGCGTCATCTTCGGATTGTCTGTATGAGAACTGAGCTAAGTCGCCACAATGTACGCAAACCGCATGAACTTTAGTAACATATTCAGCAACAGCAAACAAAGCGGGCATTGGTCCAAAAGGTCGTCCTAAAAAATCCATATCTAAACCAGCCACAACAACTCTAATGCCTTGGTTTGCTAATTTTATACAAACCTCAACAATTCCATTATCAAAAAACTGAGCTTCATCAATTCCAACAACATCAACTTCGCCAGTTAGTAAAAGAATGTTTTGAGAAGAAGTTACAGGTGTAGAGCGAATAGAAGTTGCATTGTGAGAAACAACATCTTCGGCATCGTATCTTGTGTCTATAGCTGGTTTGAAAATCTCAACTTTTTGCTTTGCAAATTCAGCCCTACGCAAACGGCGAATTAGTTCTTCGGTTTTTCCCGAAAACATTGAACCTGCAATAACTTCAATCCAGCCTTTTTTTGGCTCACCTTTTTTAGGTTGTTCAAGAAACATTTAACAATATTTTTTATATTTTTGTAAAAATAATTTAATTACAAATTTAGAAAAATATTTTGTATGGAAAAGATTTTTAATGTAAAAGAAAAATTAAATAAGATTCTTAGCTTTATTGACAGTATTAATAAAGGTGGTATTTCAGAATTGGAGAAAGAAATTTTATTGCAAAAACTTAAAGATGTCTATTTTGAGTTGAGTTTAATTGAAGTTAATAAAATAGAAGAACTAAAAGATTCTGATAAAGATGAAAAACCAGTTGAGAAAATTATTAAGCCAGAAGTTATTTCTGAAAAAGTAGAAGAAAAACCTATTATAAATAAAGAACCTGAAAAACCTATTGTAGAAGAAAAAGCTGTTGTAGAAACTAAAAAAGATAGTTTTGTCCCTATTGATTTTTTTGAATTAGATGAAGAAGAAAAATCTGATAATAAAGAGGTTGTGATAGAAAAAAAGGAAGAAGTTAAAAAAGCACAAAGTGTTGCACAGGGAAGTTTATTTCCAAGCGACAATAATTTGAATGCCTCTAAACCTATAGGTGAACAGTTGGGACAAAATAAAACTTCGCTAAATGAGATGTTAGCTTCTCAAACAAGTGTACAAGATTTGAATGCAAGAATAAAACCAGTCTCAGATATTCGCTCTGCTATGGGTTTAGGAGATAGATTTTTGTTTGTTCGTGAATTGTTTGATGGAAATACAGATTTGTTTGATGAAACAATAACAAATTTGAATTCTTTAAATTCTTTTGATGAGGCTCATAATTATGTAAAGTCTCATTTTCAATGGAATATGGTAGATACTAATGTGGAAAACTTTATGAATATTGTTAGAAGAAGATATGTATAGAGTAAAAATTTTTCTTGGAATATTTATTTTTATTTTTTCTTTTTCTTCAAATTTACATGCACAAAATCTTGAAAATACAAAAAAAAGAATTGAAGTTTTAAGTTCTAAGAAGTTTGCTGGACGAGGCTATGTGGGAAATGCAGGAGACTTATCTGCTAATTTCATTACTGATGAACTTTCAAAAATAGGATTGCTAAAATTTGGAGATTCTTTTTTTCAAGAGTTTTATTATCCAGTAAATACTTTTCCAAAAAAATTATTAGTGAAAATCGATAATAAAAAATTGACACCAGGTATTGATTATTTGATTGGTCCAGCTAGTCCAAAAGTTAAGCAAAAATATGAGTTGTGGAAGCCAGATTCGGTATTATTGAATGATACTATTGGAATTATTAAACATATAAGCAAAAATATTAAATTAAAATCATCTGTTTTTGTAATTGATTATGCTCAAACAAAAAATATAGATATTAAGAAATTTTATATTTCAAATTTTGTAATGGGCAATTCTTTTTTTGCAGGAATAGTGGAATTAATTCCCGAAGAATTAATGTGGTCTGTTAGTAGAATACAACAATCATATCCGCTTGTGAAAATCAAAAGAGAATTTTTTGACCCAAATTCAAAAACTATTTTTATTGATGTTAAACCTGAACTAAAACCTAATTTTAAAGCAAAAAATGTAGTTGCATATATTCCTGGCGAAACAGATGATTTTGTTGTTTTTACAGCACATTACGACCATTTAGGGAAAATGGGTAAAAAAGTTTATATGCCAGGAGCGCAAGATAATGCAAGTGGTGTAGCTTTATTATTGGATTTGGCAGATTATTACTCGAAAAATAAACCTAAATATTCCATAGCTTTTATGTTTTTCTTTGGTGAGGAAGCTGGCTTGTTAGGCTCATTGTATTATGTTTTAAATCCAATTTTTGAGTTAGAAAAAATTAAAGTTTTATTAAATATTGATTTGGCAGGAACTGGCGATGATGGCATAACTATAGTAAACGCAGCAGACGAAAAATATGAAAAAGAATGGAATTTGTTTCAAAACTTAAATTCTGAAAATAATTTTTTTGAAATAATGAATCCACGCGATATTTCAGCAAATAGTGATCATTATCCTTTCCACGAAATGGGAGTGAGGTCGCTTTTTATTTATACAATGGGTGGAAAAACTTATTATCATCACCCAAAAGATAGATTAGAAACATTAACTTTTGGTGGTTATTATCAACTTTTTGGTTTAATAACAAAATTTGTAGAAAATTATGAGTAAGCTTTTTGTTGTGCCAACGCCTATAGGTAATTTAGAAGATATGACTTTTAGAGCCATAAGAGTTTTAAAAGAAGTTGATTTTATTTTGGCTGAAGATACACGCACTTCGGGGTTTTTGTTAAAACATTTCGAAATAAATACAAAAATGTATAGCTTTCACAAGTTTAATGAACATAAAATTTTAGATAATGTAGTAGATAGAATTTTAACAAGCAATTCGGTTGCTCTTATTTCAGATGCCGGCACTCCTGGAATTTCAGACCCAGGATATTTGCTTGTGAAAGCTTGTTTAGAAAATAAAATTGAAGTAGAATGTCTTCCGGGTGCAACAGCATTTGTACCAGCTTTAGTAAATTCTGGTTTACCTAGTGATAGATTTTGTTTTGAAGGATTTTTACCTCAGAAAAAAGGTAGGAATAAAAAAATGCAGAACTTGTTAGAGGAAGAAAGAACCATGGTTTTTTATGAATCGCCTTTTAGATTAATAAAAACTTTGGAATTATTTGCTGAGTTTTTTGGAGAAAACCGTAGAGCTTCTGTCTCTCGTGAAATTTCAAAACTGCATGAAGAAAATGTTAGTGGAAGTTTGAAAGAATTAATTTCACATTTTTCAGCAAAAACTATAAAAGGAGAAATAGTAATAGTTGTTGAAGGAAAGCCTAAAGAAAAAGAGGTGGAATAAAGATATTAAAAAAGCCAACTAAACAATAAATTAGTTGGCTTTTTTGTGAATTTGAATATCTTTTAGTAAATAATAGTTACCGTTCCTTTATAAAAGCCAACTTCATCATTGTTTGTCTCAACAATATACAAGTATGCACCTGTAGGCATTTTTTTGCCATTATAGATACCATCCCAAGGATCTGAGTTAGCCTTTCCATAATATACTTGTTCTCCCCAACGGGTATATACAAAAACTTGTGCATCTGGGTATAGTTCAATGTTTTCAATTATCCAAGTTTCGTTAATGCCATCACCATTTGGAGTGAAAGCATTTGGAATTTTTATACAAGGTAATAAACCATCACCAACATGTATGTCGCCTACTATAAACCTACAAGAGTTAGCATCTTCAACTTCAATGTGGTATCTTCCTTCTTTTAAATTGACAAAAATATTAGTATCTAAGTCAAAGTTATCGTATCTGTATTTATATGGCGATGTGCCACCAAATGGAGTTACAAAAATAGCACCGTCAGTATTTCCAATGCAACTGGGGTTTGTAACACTAACTTTTGCACTTAGTTTAGCTGGTTGAAGGATGTTAACCTGTTTAATATCAATACATCCATTATTGTCAACAACTTTCATTATATAAGTGCCAATTGATAAATTATTTGCTGTAGCTGTATTTGCTACGACTTGATTTCTTGGCGTTGATAAAATATATGAATAAGGTTCAGAACCTCCTGTAGCATTCATAATTATAGAACCATTCAAATCGTTATAACAACTAACGTCTTTTTTAGCAAATGACAAATTAAGTAAAGGCGGTTCTGTTACTTCAAAGTTTTCTGTAATAGAACAGGATCTATTATCAGTAATTGTAACAGAATATTGACCAGCAGGCAAATAGCTTTGATTTAGCTCTGAAAAATCATTTGACCATGCTATAGTAAATGGAGGTTCACCACTCAAGATGCTAATATTAATTTTACCGTCACTAGAGCCATAGCATTTTACATTAGATACGCTATAGTTTATTGTTACATCGCTTGCTGCAGTAAGCGATTCTTCAGTAATTCCTGTGCAACCCCAAGCATCAGTAACTGTAAGTATGTATGTACCTACCGATAAGTTATTAATAATTTCGCTTGTAGCGCCATTGCTCCACTTAAAAGTCCATGGCATTGCTCCATTAGCGGAACTACCTTGTAAAATTGCATCTGGAGTACCTGCACACAAAATAGGTTGAACGACTGTTATATTAGCAATAATATTTCCTGTTTTATCAACGGTAGCACTAGCGGTTTGTGTGCAATAATTAGCATCTGTAATAGTTAATGTGTAAGTGTCTGGTGTTAGCCCTGTGATATTATTAGAGATACTAGTATTTGACCATTGGTATGTATATTCTCCTACACCGCCAGTAACTTCAGTGTTTATACTTCCACCCGATAAACCACAAATTGCATCAGTAATTTCCATATCAATTGTGATTTGGCTTGGTTGACCTATAGTATAACTTGCTGAAGCAGTACAGTTTTTGTTGTCTGTAATTGTAACAAAATATTCTCCCGCACTTATGTTACTGATTACTGGAGTGGTTGAATGATTATTCCAATTAAATGTATAAGGAGGCACACCTCCTACAGAATTTGAAGCATCTAAGAAAGCATCATTACCACCATAACAACTAGTGCTGTCGCCAACAAAAATTACTTGTAACTGATTTGGAGTGGTAATGGTTAATGTTCTTGCGCTAGAACAATTGTCATCATCAGTAACAGTATATCCGAATGGAATATTTGTTGGAATATTAGTATGCATAAATGTAGTAACACCATCTTCCCATTCAATTGTATATGGTGCTTGACCGCCAGAATTAACAATTACTTCAGCACTTCCTGTCATACCAAAGCAAGGAGGATTTATAATATTTTCGGATATATCTATATTAGTTACATCTGTTATTTCGTAATCTGCTATTGCTTCACATCCATTTTCGCCGATAACGGTAACATAGTAAGTACCTGCAGTATTAAAAGTATTTGTAGCAGAATCTGGTGTAATGCCACCACTCCATACATAATTGGCACCACCAGAGGCTGTTAAGCTAATTTCATTTATATAGCAACTTAAATAGTCTGAGCCAGTATTATTTGTGATAGTCGCAACAGGAGGATTGATATTTTTGGTAATTTCAATACTTGCAGAGCCTGTACAGCCATTAGCATCTTTTACAATTACGGTATAAGTAGCAGAGTCGGTAATAGTTTTTCCTTGGAAAGTATTAAAATAAACTCCGTCCCATGAGTAAGTTGAGCCTCCTTGTGCAGTTAAATAAATAGCTGTTAAATCACAAGTTAATTCGTTGCTTCCTGAATTATTTATAATTTCAGCAGGCACAGTATCAACTTCAATTACCATAGAAGTCCAAGCACAAGTTCCGTCATTAGTAACAAAAATATATTCAGTAGTATTCCAATTGTTAATAGCAGGCGACCAAGTTCCTTCAATGTTATCATCAGAAGTTGTTGGTAATTCTGGAATTGAATCTCCACGACAATATGAAGAATATTGAGTAAAGCTAGCAGGATTATTTGGAGTTATAGCAATAGTCATTGTGGTAGTAGTAGCACATTCACCAACATTAGGTGTAAAAGTATAAATGGTAGTTGCAGTATTATTTATAGCAGGCGACCAAGTTCCTGAATATCCGTTGTTAGAAGTAGTTGGTAGGTCTGGGATAGCCCAATCTGCACAATATGGTCCGACTTGGTCAAAAATAGGAGCTTCATAAACATAATTACAAGGGTCGGAACATGATACTGTAGCTTCCCATCCGGCATATTGTACACCACTATCAGAATTAAATCTAAAAGTTAAAGAGCCATCAGTAGCTGTAGATGTAACTGTTCCAGGTGATGTGTTTCCAGTATATTCGCCAATCAGAGGTGCAGTAGTAGAATTACCATTATAAATATATAATTTATCATAATTATTTTCTGTATTAAAACTGTTAAAAGTAACAATTACTTTTCCGCCAACAAGTTCTGGCATTATAGTAAGTATGAGGTTTTCATAACTTGAGTATGGCGATGTAGGACCTCCTGAATCATAAAATAGTGCATCGCAAGTAGTTATTGTCGTGTTAGACATATTAAATGATTCTACTACTTCAACAAAAGCGATGGTTGATGTTGAAGTATCTCCAGTGGCAACGCAAGTAACTATACAACGATAATAATATGAAGTTGTTAGTGGTTCTGTAGTATAACTTAATGATGTCGCACCAACAATATCTGTAAAAGGACCTGATGAAGAAGTCGCTCTTTGCCATTGAAATGATAAACCTGCTGCAATGGTATAACCAGATAAAGTTATAGTAGCACTATTTCCGCTAGGTACTATCTGTGAAGCAGGAGTTGCTGTACCTGCTGTGGGCATTCCGTCACAATCGACAGCTGGAACAATAGTGATGCAATAATCTTCGGTTTCACCATAATTATATGATGTATGCGCATAGTTTGTGCTTGTTGGGAAAGTAGTTTCTGCTACAACAGCACGCATTCTTGTTGTTCCTGGAGTTGCTGTTATTGGCACTATAAATGTTCCTGTTTTTGTATGGTTTCCACTTGCAGCTGTAGGTTGATTATAAACTTGCTCACCAGCATCTAAGAAATCTCCATCCATATTCCAATCAATATATAATTGAAAACCATTGCCATAATCATAAGTGCCACAACTTGTTTGAGTTAAACTAAAGTTAACAGTTTCTCCTTGCATAACAACGGGTCCGCCAGTTCCAGTATAATTTCCGTATCTGTTTAGTATTGAGCCTGGTCCGGGTGCGATTGTTGAACAATTAGAATTGTTAGACCATGAGCCAATTGTAATATTTGATATGTCTTCGTCACTAGTGTATGAAGCATAAACAGCAGGATATTCTCCGCATAAGCAAACTTCACCTTCTGGAGTATAAGACACGACATTAGAAGTTGTCCACAAGCCAGAATTTGCACAATGTACTCTTAATCTATAATAAGTGATTGAAGTAGCATTAGTTGAACAGTATAAATTTGTGCCATTTGGAGCTGGAATATCTGTCCAAGGTCCGTCAGGATTTGGAGAACTTTGCCAAAGATAAGTAATACCAGAGGCAAGAGTAGCATCTGTAGAACTGAGTGTAAATGTTTGTCCAGGACAGCCTACATCAGTGCTAATGGTAGCTGTGCCTGCTGAAGGAGCGCCATCGCACTCGACAGCTGGAATAATTGTAATGCAGTAGTCTTCAGTTTCACCATAACTATATGATGTGTGTGCATAGTTTGTAGTTGGTGTAGAATTTTCTACAACAACGACACGCATTCTTGTTGTTCCTGTAGTTGCCGTTGTTGGTACTGTAAATGTTCCTGTTTTTGTATGGTTTCCACTTGTATTTGTAGTTTGATTATAAACTTGTTCTCCAGCATCTAAGAAATCTCCATCCATATTCCAATCGATATATAATTGAAAAGCGTTATCATAATCGTAAGTACCACAGCTTGTTTGAGTTAAGCTAAAATTGACTGTTTCTCCTTGCATAACAATAGGTCCACCAGTTCCAGTATAATTTCCGTATCTGTTTAGTATTGAACCTGGTCCAGGTGCAATTGTTGAACAATTAGAACTGTTAGACCATGATCCAACTGTAACATTTGAAATATCTTCGTCAGCAGTGTAATTTGCATAAACAGCAGGATATTCTCCGCATAAGCAAACTTCGCCTTCTGGTGTATAAGATACAACATTAGAAGTGCCCCATAAACCTGAGTTTGCACAATGTATTCTTAATCTATAATATGTGATTGAGTTAGTATTAGTAGCACAGGTTAGATTAGTCCCATTTGGAATATCTGTCCAAGGTCCGTCTGCATTTGGTGAGCTTTGCCAAATATAAGAAACACCTGAACCAACAGTAGCATCTATAGAACTTAGTGTAATTGTTGCACCTGGACAACCTACATCGTTGTTAATGGTAGCTGTGCCTGGATTTGGGGTGCCTGAACAAGGAGTAAGACTTGCCATTTCAAATTGTATGTTAGGGCGAATTGTTGGAGTACCTTTGGCAGTAGGAGGCGTAGCTGGATCAGGATTATCTGAGTCTGAATAATAGTATATTGATTTACTATCTGTAGTAGTTGTGCCACGCCATCTAGTAGCTGAAGGTCCATAACTAGGAACGTTTTCGTCAATGGCAACAACAATATTATTTCCATTCCAAATAACAGGAGTAGTAAGAGTAATAGTAAACCAACCAGCAGTTGCAGGTAAAGTAATATTGCCAGTATAAACTTCTGTTAGTAGTGCAAAAGGCACCCAGTTTGTAGTAGAGGTGAAACTTGATTGACTAGTTTCGCCAATATATACAGTCCAAATATCGGTGTCTTCTAAGCTACCTGCTCCAGTCCAATAAAAACGAATAGCATTTATTTGCATACCTGCAATTGCACCCGCAGTATTAAGTTCTGCAGAAGTGTAAATTTGTTGCGTATAATTATAACCATAATACGTGTAAACTGGATTGTGTTGAGCCTCACTTGTACCAGTGCCAACAGTAACTGTTACTTGAGATTGCAATTGGATTGCAAAAAGACTGAAAAATAAAATATTTAAGAATAAAATTTTCTTCATATTAAAAAATTTATACAGTTCTAAAATAAAAATGTAAAAATCATATGTTTGTTATCTAAAAACATAGTCTTTTACCTATTAATTTACTAATAGACGCGAATTTAAAATAAATAATTCAGATTATGTTAAGTTTTGTTAGTCTTATACAATAAATAAAGAATTAATTAACAATTATTAAAATATTTTATGAAATTTATTTTAAAAATCGGTATAAGTATTTTGGTTTTGGCGGAATTTTTGCAACAAAACGCAAAAATTGTGTCAAAACATTCTTAAATCTATTTTAATTTCAATTTTTAACTAGCTTAAAATCAATAGGTTTAATGCAAAAGAAACAAATTTAAAACTTTGATAAATTTTTATGTAAAAAATGAAACCTTTTTTAAAAAAGTACGTAAGTATTATTAAATGGTTTATTTTAAACCAAGAGCCCTAACAAAAAAAATTAAGCAAAAAAGCTGAATTCCCCCTCCGGATTCAGCTTTTTTAAGTTAAAAAGTTTTACATTTTTATTCTTTAGTAATTTTGTGATATTCTATAATTTCATAAATAGGATTATTAATAAATATTGGTTTTTGAGTTTCGAAGTTTTCAGCAGTTTTAATTAAAATATCTTTAAAAGCATTTGCAAGTGAGCCTGTTAGACTTAGTTTTTTGTTTTTAAAATCTTTGAAAATTACAATATAATTTTTAAAAAATTTGTTAAATGAAAATTCTACAAGTTCTGTTAATTGCTTGTGTTCTATGTTTTTATAAATAAAATGACAAAAGTTTGCTAAATATTTGTTAGGATTAGGATTTTTGTAAACAGCATTTAATATACTTGCTTTATTTTCGCCAGTTTCAAAATAAAATTTATCGCTTAATTCTGGGTCTAATCTTTTTTCTAAGTAGAATTTTGCAAATAATTTTCCAATATATGCTCCACTGCCTTCGTCGCCAAGAATATATCCAAGTGAAATTGCATTTTGCTTAATCGCTTGTCCGTTATATAAGCAAGAATTTACACCTGTACCTAAAATAGCACAAATTCCTTCATCTGTTTTTAATGATGCTCTTGCAGCTCCAAGCATATCGGAAAAAATATTAATTTCTGCATTAAAGAAAAAATCTAAAAAGGCTTGGCGAAAATGGGAGTAATTTTCTTCAATAGAACAACCAGAACCGTAAAAATATAATTTTTCGACTTTTAGAGCATCAAATTTTTGAGGAAATGCTTCTGTTAGTGTAGCTAATAATTTTTGTTCACTTGTAAAATATGGATTTAAACCGATAGTTTTAAACTCTGTTAAAATATTGTATTCAAAATCTGTTATTACCCAGTGAGTCTTTGTAGAACCGCTATCTGCAAATAAATACATACTAAATATATTAAAAAAAAACGGTGATTGAAAAAACTCAATCACCGTTTTTGTGTATTATGCTTTTTCAAAACTACCCAACACATTTTTAATTTTGTGTATATATAATTTTTTTAATTCTTCGCGTGCAGGACCTAAATATTGGCGTGGGTCAAATTTATCGGGGCTATCATTAAAGAATTTTCTGATAGTTGCTGTCATTGCCAATCTTCCGTCAGAGTCAATGTTGATTTTGCAAACAGATGATTTAGCTGCTTCTCTTAATTGATCTTCAGGAATACCTATAGCATCTTTTAATTTGCCACCATTTTCGTTAATAGTTTTCACATATTCTTCTGGAACAGATGAAGAGCCGTGTAAAACAATTGGAAATCCTGGAATTCGTTTTTCTATTTCTTTCAAAATGTCGAAACGTAAAGGTGGTGGTACTAATTTACCATTGGCATCTCTTGTGCATTGTGCAGGTGTAAATTTATTTGCTCCATGCGAAGTACCTATAGATATTGCTAAAGAATCAACTCCGGTTCTGCTAACAAAATCAACAACTTCTTCAGGTTTTGTATAAGTGCTGTGTTCTGCTGACACTTCATCTTCTACGCCTGCTAATACTCCAAGTTCGCCTTCAACACTTACGTCAAATTTGTGAGCATATTCAACTACTTTTCTTGTTAAAGCAACATTTTCTTCATATTGTAAATGCGAGCCATCAATCATTACAGACGAAAAACCCATTTCAATACAACTTTTACAAAGCTCAAAAGTATCGCCATGATCTAAGTGTAATGCAATTTGTGGTTTTTCCCAACCAAGTTCTTTGGCGTATTCAACAGCTCCTTGAGCCATGTATCTAAGCAAAGTTTGATTTGCATATTTTCTAGCACCACTCGAAACTTGAAGAATAACAGGCGATTTTGTTTCAGCACAAGCTGCAACAATAGCTTGCATTTGTTCCATATTATTAAAATTAAAAGCAGGAATTGCATATCCACCTTTAGTCGCTTTTTCGAACATCTCCTTAGTGTTCACTAAGCCTAATTCTTTATAACTTGTAGCCATTTTTTATAATTTTTAAAATTGTAATATTTAATATTTTTGGCTAAGTTAATACTTTTACATGTTTTACGCAAATTAAAAATGCAATAATTTTTGTATTTATTTATAATGATTAAAATTACTTAAATCTGTGTGAAATACAGTTGCCTAAAAAAGTAAGAGCCGAAACTTGGAATTTCGGCTCTATTACTAACCCCAATCAACCATGAAAAAGAGAAAAAATCAAAACTAATTTGATTTTTGATGCAAAGAAAAGAAAAATAATTGTTTTTTTTATAAATATTCTAAATTATTAGATTTATAGTCTCCTTATTCTGTTATTCTCCACTAAAAAACATATAAAAAGCAATAAATAAATTAACTTTATTTCTTCACGTATTAAAATTTTTATTAACTTTGTTAAATGTTAAAAAACTTAGACATATTTAATATTATTTCTAATGATTTAGAGCCGGCTACTGGAAGAATCCTTATTTCAGAGCCATTGTTATCAGATGATGTTTTTGCACGTTCAGTAATTTTAATTGCAGGAATGAAAAACAAATCTGCGTTTGGGTTTATTTTAAATAATCCTTCAAACAGAAATTTACACGAAATAATCGAAGGTGTAGAAATGCAAAATTTACCTGTGTTTATCGGTGGACCAGTTGATAAAGATGTTTTGTTTTGTATTCATACTATTGATTATCTGCCCGACTCAATCCATATAAATGATGGTATTTATTTAAGCGGAAATTTTGATACAATAAAGACTTTAGTAAATTTAGGAATTATAAACAATTCAAATGCAAGGTTTTTTATTGGAAATTCTGGATGGGCACCCGAACAATTACACGACGAAATAAGTTTTAATTATTGGTTAGTTTCCGAAACAACACGCGAATTTGTTTTTAGCAATTTCAAAAATCAATGGGAGCGAGCTTTAGATTTTGTTGATAAGAGATATGAAATTTGGAAAAAATTCCCCAAAAATCCAGAATTTAATTAAAAAACTAATCATCTATTATTATAAATAAATCTTCGTCTTCTTCTAATATTACCTGTTTTCAGCGTAGTAGCACCCATGCCAAATAATTACGCCTTGCCCGTAAGGGCAACATGTGATTAACCGCAAGATTTATCTTGTGGTAATTCAACTCCTCCAGCTCCCTCGCCCGCAAGGGCGACACAATAAAGTCAGTTAAAATGATATGTTGAACGTAATTGAAGTGTTAAAAAGTTGTGTTGCCCTACGGGCAAGGCTTTTGAGGGTCTAAATAGAGGCTGTCTCAAAACAAATTTTAAAACAATAAACTTTTAAGGTGTTTCAGAAGTGTTAAAATGCAAGGCGCTGAAATTGAGGACGAAGGAGCGTACAGAAGTACGTGACTGAGTCCGAATATTGAAAGCAACGAAGCAGTTTGACACTTATGAGACACCGCCTTAATCACATGTTGTCCTACGGACAAACCTTTGATAGTCTTATATTGTCCTAACGGACAAATAAATTATGTATGTGCTGTTTACAATGTTGCAACACCTGAACATGATGAATTGTGCCTGATTATCAGAGGCTTAGCGAGTGTTGTAAAAGTGCGGAAAACAGGAGAAACTAATCATCTATTATTATAAATAAATCTTCGTCTTCTTCTAACATTTGATATTCTTCTCTTGCAAATTTTTCCAAATTATCTTTATTCGAAAATAATTCTTCGTATTGTCGTGTGTATAAGCTAATTTCGTCTTCGTAATATCTTATTTCTTTTTTTAAAGCATTTAGTTTTCTTAATTTTTTAAATCTATCTATCAAATTATATGTATCAAAAAATGTTACCCATAAAGCAAAAAAAACCAAGGTAACAACATACTTGTGCTTAATGATAAAGTTTAATGTTTTAAGTAAAAAATTATTTTTTTCTTTTATGTTTTTCGTTTCCATAAAATAAAACTAAATATCGTTTTCAAAGTTCGTAATTTTGGAGGTATAATTGTTGTTAGTGAAGTAAAATTTATCAACAAGTTGATGTTTATTCGATTTCTCTACAGCATTTCTAAAAGTTCTTCAGCAGCGTTTTTTACTTCTTCTAAACTTTTTATTTTTTCTTTACTGCTAGCTTTTTTAACTGATTTGAAGTATTTGTGTACTACAGTTTTCATACCACTAAATCCTAAAATACATTCTTCGGTCATTTTATTTAGTGCATCAAGAGAGGCTTGGTCTTTGTAAATATTGTTAATCCCTGTAGTATTGAAAATAGCTATTCTTTTGTTTTTTAATTTTGGAATAATTTCGCCATCAACAAAATCAAAACCGTATCCTTGAACAAATACTCTTTCTATATATCCTTTTAAAATAGCTGGCATTCCCGACCACCAAATTGGATATACAAAACAAATAAAATCTGCCCATTGAATAAATTTTTGCTCGTCCATTATGTCGATAGGAAAAATTTCTTTTTCAATAGACTCTAAGTCTTTTTTGCTTAGAACAGGATTAAATTTTATTTCGTAGAGATCGCGAATAACTACTTCGTGTCCTTTTTTATGAAAAGTATATGCAATAGTATCCCTTACAGCAGAAGTAAAACTTTGCTCTTTGTAATTTGCGTATATAAGTAATATTTTCATTTTTTTAAAGAATTTTATTATCAGCAAATATAATTATTTTCTTTGAGTTTTAAACATCTAACTTTTTGAATTTATAACACCACATAAAAAAGCCCCCGCAAAGGAGGCTAATGTAAACCGTAAGTTAAGGATTTCAAATTCCCGTAATCCTTTTCCGGGTTTTATACCAACTAGTTTGTCTAATTGGCAGTTAAGTATTGTAAATCTTCAAGGAGTTTCAGAAGTGTTAAAATGCAAGGCGCTGAAATTGAGGGCGAAGGAGCGTACCAGAAGTACGTGACTGAGTCCGAATATTGAAAGCAACGAAGCAGTTTGACACTTATGAAACACCGCCAATTTGTTTATAAATTTTCAAGAATAT
>DAONZU010000007.1:0-41277 GCA_035406965.1 Bacteroidales bacterium | reverse complement strand
TACTATGTTTGCACTGTGGTTAATAAATTGTCCGAATAATAGGGGGTCAAACCACAATTTTGAAAAAAACACTTAGTTTTGTCTAAATATTAAACCATATATGAATAAAAAAATTCTTTTAATAACTAGTATTGTTATTTTTATTTTACTGAACACATTTACGGTTTACTATTTGAATAATTCTTTTTTTTATGGAGTTGTTAAACTAACTAGCAATCATGAGATAAATATTTCGGCAAGTAGTCCATTAAATAAAAAACTATACTTTACTGATTGTGATTGCGAAAACACTTATAAATACCAATATGAATATGAAAGATTTTACAAAGAGCTTAAAATTCAAGCTACTTCAAAAAGCTCTATTATAGAAACCGAAATATTACTCAACAATGTCAAATATGATATAGACATTAATGATATAATTAATACTGGCAATATTTATGAATACAATATAGTAATCAAAACTCCTTATCCTTTTTATAAAAAAACAATAGATCTTATCAAATTTGTTTTTTTTAAATTTAAAATTTTAATTTTTGCTTTTTTAAGTTTAATCATTTTTTTATTAATTAGAAAAACTGTAAAAAGAAAAAACATTTCAATTAAGTTTAATAAAGAAAAACTTACTAAACTCTTTGACTATTATAATATTAGATTGATGACTTCTTTAGTTATAAATATTCTAATTGTTTTATTTATTTTTTACTACAACAGTCATACTAAAAAGTCAAGATTAGATAATTATGTACATATTGGATATTCACCTGACCAATATGATTATCAAACGATTGCAGTAAATTATGCAAATAATTACGATTTTTTAATACTAGGCGAACTTAACAAAAATATAGATTACAAAATCATTGAAACAGATAATCAATCTCAAACCAAACAAGTACTAACTGGGGCAAAAGCTCTTAACAGATTTCCTGCTTATCCTTTTTTAATATCACTTATCTACAAAATTTTTGGAACAAATCCAATTATTATAAAATCAACACAAATATTTCTGCTATTTTTAATTTGTTTTTCTCTACCTCTACTCGCTTATAGAACTTGGGGTTTTAAAGGCTTTATTTCTGCAATTATATCTACACCATTTATATTTAATTATTTATTACCCTATACTTATTTAATATTACCTGAAATTCTAAGCATAAGTTTAAATTTTTTCACAATATTTTTATGGCTCGAAACAAGAAAGAAATTTTCTTACGCAAATTTTATAGGGTTATCACTATTGCTAGGAATTGGCTTTCTGATTAAAACAAGTATAAATATTATTTTACCAATTATTTTAATTGATGTATTTATAAGTTTAAAAAAGCATAAAATAAAAAACATATTTATCAAATCATCTTATTTTATTTTAACTTTGCTATTACCTTGGCTCCCATACAATATATATAGTGTCAAAAAGTATTACAAACTTGCTGATGAAGCTATAGAGATTATTCAGAAAATAGAAACAAAGCCTGTGGTTGAAGCCTTAAATTCACTTCAAGAAAACAGAAAATCAGATTATCTTTCTATTAATCTAAAAAAAATAACAACAGAAGATTTGCAATATTACAAAGAAAAAGTTTTACCTGAAATCAGTAAAAATCATTACTTACCTTTTTATAATGCCAATATAAGATTAAATGAAAACATTATGTTACTATCTTATATAAAGATAATTTCTCTCAACAAAAAACCATATTTCATGATTTCTTTAATTTCAAATTATGGAGCTTTAGAATGTCATAACGAATATGTTACTGAAGGAAAAATTACAAATGAATGGTTAAAACATAATGACAGTTTTTATAATAATGATGGGCTAAAAGACAAATCACAACTAAAAAGAATTTTAAATTTTTATGCAAAAAATCCTTCACAACTTTTTAAAATAGCGCATTCAAAACTAAAACAAAATACTGAACACACTAATATTATAAACATATTTACGATAATAGCTTTGATTTTTCTTGTTCTTACAGCACTTGAAACAAATTTAAAAAAACAAAATAAAATTATTACAATAATAATTCTAAGTTTAAGCTTATTATTAACTATTTTTATTAGATCAAGCATATCATATATTTTTATTTTAGTTAGTTTTTTACTGCTATTTACGCCAAGATTAAAAAACCACAATTTTCTTCCTTTTATTCTACTTGCACTCAATGGAGTAGCCTACTCATTAATAGCATTTAGTTCTCAAAGGTATTTATCCTATTATATGTTTATATTACATTTTCTATCAATATTTTTAATAATTGAAATTATTAATATTTTAAAATCAAAAAAGATATTATCTTCGTATTGTAAAACTAATAAAGTTGAATAGTTCAAAATTAAATATAGTTATTGCCGCATATAATGAAGAAACTTTTATTTTTGAAGTTATTGAAAACATTATATATGAAACACAAAAACTAAATCAATCTTTTAAAATTATAATTATTGATGACTGTTCTACAGACAATACCTCTTCTGAAATAAATAAAGCAATAAAAAAACATGATAAAATTGAATTTATTGTTGAGAAAAACAAAATTAATTCAGGAAAAGGATTTTCTCTTAGACGTGGATTTACTTATTGTTCTGATGGCATAATAATCATTCAAGACGCTGATTTGGAATACAGTCCTTCTGAATACAAAAAATTAATAGAACCTATTTTAAATAATAAAGCAGATGTGGTTTATGGTTCAAGGTTTCAAGGCTCAGAACCAAAAAGAGTATTATACTACACTCATTATTTAGCAAATAGATTTTTAACTACAATTTCTAATATTTTTACTGGATTAAATCTTACAGATATAGAAACTTGCTACAAAGCTTTCACAACAGAAGTATTAAAAAATATAAAATTAAAAGAAAACCGTTTTGGAATAGAGCCAGAAATAACAGCAAAACTTAGTAGAGTGAAAAACGTTAAATTTGTTGAAGTTGGAATTTCCTATTTTGGAAGAACATATAAAGAAGGGAAAAAAATAAAATTTAAAGATGCAGTTCGCACTTTATATTGCATTTTCAAATATAATATATGGGCAAGAAAATGAAAATAGTATTTAATAGGTTTAATAATTTTTATATAGAACATAAAAAAGAAACAGATGTTCTAATTTCAAAAGTTTTAAAATCTGGACAATATATTAGAGGTGAAAATATTGATGTTTTAGAAAATAAACTTGCTAGATTATGTAATAGAAAATTTGCTATAACTACATCATCTTGCACAGATGCTATATTTTTAGCTCTAAAAACAATTGATATAAAACCTGGAGATGAAGTTATTTTACCATCATTTTCATATATTGCAAGTTTAAGTCCAATTTTAATGTGTAATGCTAAACCAGTTTTTGTTGATATTTCGCCAGAGACATTAACTTTAGACTTTGACTTAATAAAAAAAGCAATTACGCCCAAAACTAAAGCTGTAATTTTCGTTCAATTATTTGGTTGTTCTCAAGATTTAAGCGAGTTAAAATCTTTTTTAAAAGAAAAAAACATAATATTGATTGAAGATGCTGCACAAGCCTTAGGTTCAAAAGTAAATGATTTGAATGGTGGAGAACAAGGTAATTTAAGCTGTATTAGTTTTGATCCGACTAAAATTGTTTCTGCATTTGGAACTGGAGGGATCGTTCTTACTGATAACCAAGAATATTATGATAAGCTCACAAAATTAATTCACCATGGTAGAAACGAAAATGGAGAATTTGAAATTCTTGGGTACAATAGTAAAATTTCCGAACTTAATGCATCTATAATAAACTTACAAATAGAAAATTTAGATTCAATTTTAGAAAAAAATAATAATATTGCTAACCAATATTTTGCTGAACTATCAAATAATAAAAGCATAAAACTATTAAAACCAAACTCAAATCAATTTTCAACATATCATAAATTTGTTATTCAAACTAAAAACAGAGATGAATTGAGAAAATATTTGTATAACAATGGTATAGAAACAAAAATTCACTATTCTACACTTTTACACGAACAAAAACTTCTAAATAATTTTGAATTTAAAACACATAATTTACAAAATAGCGAATACTCGAAAGAAAAAGTTTTAAGTTTACCTATTTATCCTAGCTTAACAAAAGAAGAAATTTATTATATTTGCAGTTATATTAATAACTTTTACGAACAATGATTATAGTTGGAGCCGGAGCAGCAGGAATTGAATCTTCAGGTTTATTTATGAAACAATCTGAAGAAGAAATAATATTTTATGATAATAAAATTATTGAAAGTAAAATATGGAACAAGTTTTCAGTTATAAATAACATAGAAACTGTAAAACAAATATTAAAAATTAATCCTAAATTTTGTGTAGCTATAGGAAATCCTAGAAGAAGAGAAAAAATGTTTAATTTTATGATTAAACTTGGAGCAGAACCAACAAATATTATCGTAAGCAAAACTATCTTATGCGAAGTTAACGAAAATGCCACTATTATTCAACCAGGAGTTTGTATTTCTTTTGATGTTAAAATAGGCAAATCATGTTTAATTCATAATAATTCAAGTATTGGTCATAAAATTACAATAGGTGATTTTGTTAATATCAGTCCTCTTTGTTCTATTATTGGTCCTTGCAAAATAGGAGATTTTTCTTACATCGGAGCTAAAAGTGTAATTATGCCAAATATAAATATTGGAAAAAACACTTATATAACACCAGGTAGTGTAGTAAATAGAAATCTTAAAGATTATGAAACATTCTAAAAAAAATATTTCTAAAAAGAAACTTATTCTGATTTTTGCAGGATTTTTGCTTTTCTTTATAACAGGGTTCTGGCTTAATACATTTATTATTGACGCAAAATATTCTTATCTGATTTTTGCCATTTTAAAAACAGTTTGCTTAATTTTTAGTATTATTTTTCTATTAATTTTGACATTTTTATCTTATAAGCAAAAACAAAAAAAGATTTTAACAAATTTTAATTTATTTTTCACAAGTTTAGTCAGTCTTTTCATTTTTTTTGAATTAGTTTTTAGTTTTTATACCCCAAGCACAAATGTCTTCACTGATTTATCAAATAACATATGGGCAAAAAGATATTTTACACAAATCAACAGCTTAGGATATAGAGATTCTGAACCTAAACCCGAAAAAGGGAAAACAAACATTTTGATAGTAGGAGATTCTTTTGTTGCTGGTCACGGGATAAAATACGAAGAAATGTTTTCAAATATTCTTAAAAATCAATTAAAACAAGAATACAATATTTTTAATTTAGGAGTTTGTGGCTCACATACAGATAGAGAGTTTGACTCTCTTTTAAACTATCCTGTCAAAGCTGATATAATTATTCTTGGATATTATCACAACGACATTGAATCTGCAATGATAAAGTATAATTTTTCCCCAGATATTAAAAATCCAAAAGATAATTTAAGTAAGTTCTCTAAATTATTTGTAAACAATTCATTATTTATAAATTATATGTTTACAATAAAATCAAAAAAATCGATTTCCAAACAATTTTTAGAATCTGACAAAAATGATTTAGTCGCTTATTTGAATGAAGACTTATGGGAATATCAAAAAAACTCATTAGACAAATTTTACAATTATAGTATTGGAAACAATATAGAATTCATAATTTTATTTTTTCCAGGGTTAAGTGAAGGCATTACTTTAACAAATGAATTAGCTGGCAAAAAGTTAGAAACATATTGCAACGAAAGAAATATTGTTTTTATAAATATTTATTCAGACATTAAAAATCTACCTCTAGAAAAAAGAATTGTAAACCAACTTGACCATCACCCTAGTGCAGAAGTAAATCAAATTATTGCAGAAAAACTTATGAAAAAATTTCAGTGATTTATGTTGAATAAGATATTAATATATTTCCCTAATACTGAAGAATACAACTTCACACCTCCGTATGAAAGTTTATTTCAAATTAAAGCATTAGAAAACTTTGCTGACAATATAATTTTTATTGATGCCAGAAAAAATAAGGACGAAAATTATTTAAAGCGAATTCTAAATGATACATCATTAATTATTATTACAACTTTAATAAAATACACTTCTATTACTATTAACTTTCAATTGAAAGATGGAATAAAACTTTCTAATCTTGCAGAAAAATATACAATCCCTGTTATTTGGACTGGGATGGCAGCTCTTTTACTTGAGAAAAATATAAAAGAATTTTGTAAAAACGATTTGTTATTAAAAACTAATTACGAAGGGAGCCTAAACAACATCATATCTAAACTGATTAAATCAGAAAACAATGCTGAATTACAAAATTTAATTGATAAAGAAAATAAGAATTTTTATTTACCAAATAGCTCATTTGAAGAATTTGGTAATTTCGATTTCAAACAAATTAACACAAAAGATTATATACATAATTCAACTTTTGATTATATTGCTAGCACAGGTTGCATTAATTCCTGCAGTTTTTGTTCAGTTCCTGTAATATACAAGCAAAAATGGAGCTATAATAAAATTGAAAATATCATAAAACATTTAAAACAAATAGTTTTAGAAAATGAAGAAATAAAAACTATTCATTTTAGAGATGATAATTTTCTAGTAAAAAAATCATTTGTCTTCGAATTATTTAATAAGCTACATGAAGAAAATATAGTTTTTCTTTGGAGTTGCCAAACAAGTGTAAATATCCTGCATACTTATACTAACGATGAAATTCAGCTACTATATAAATCTGGTTGTAGAAATATTTCATTTGGAGTTGAATCAGGAGATGAATTTATTTTAAAGAAAGTTACAAAATCAAAAACTAATAAAACTAAAACCATTGAAATATTTAAAAAATTAATTAAAAATAATATTAGTGCATCTATCACAAGTATTATTAGTTTTCCATATAATAAAGGGCGAGATTTTAATAAAACTCTAAGATTTTTAATGAAGTTAAAGTTATTATACCCACAATTAAGTATGTATTGTACAGTTTTCCAACCTATTCCAGGAACAGAAATTTTTAATGATATATATAAAAACAAAAACTATTCTTTAGCACCTCTTGCCAATAACACTTGGACATCAAAACGTAAAAAATCAATATTAAAAAAATATGAAAGTTTTTATTTTGTTTTTGACAATCCTGATTTTTACAAGCAATTATCAATAGAGCTTTCAAAAAAAATAAAACCCATAAATAAATTTTTTAGCCCTTTAATAAAATTACGTTTTCGAATAGGTTATATCAACTGTTTATGGGAGTTTGCTCTAAGCAAAAAGAAAATGTCAAAAATAAAATCCAAATTCGGTATTAATACAGAAACCTCTCTTTCAGAAATTGGAATTAGGCATTTAACCTCAAATTTTAATTACGGATACTCTAATAAACTGAAAAATAAAAAATAAACTACTGCAAAAGTATTGCAAAATTTTCAATTAATTTGTCTTTATTCATTTTTGTAAATTCTTCAAATACAAGATTTATTGTAAAATATTTTCCAATAAATAGAGATAAATCTAAAATATATTTATCTTGAAAACTTAAAATTGCTTCTTCAATAATTTTCCATTTATCGGGTTGATTTTTAATTAATTTTGAAAACTTTATTTTCAACTTTTCAACTAGTTCAACAGTTGTGCAATAATTATCAGCTTCACTTTCCCTTAATTCTGCTTGCTCCCACAAATCTTTAAGTTTTATAATAAAATTTTTTAATATTATATGATTATAACAATTTTGCTGTACATTTGAATTATTATTTTCAAAATTTAATTCCGCAATTTTAAACAACTCAGCCAAGTCTTTTGATTTTGCTAACCACAATGCATTTTTAAATGGGAAAAACACTTCACTAAACCAAATATCTGCATTAAGTTTATTAGCTAAATTCATTAAATTTGACCATTCACCCACATTATCTCTCATTGCACAAGCTGTAACTCCAAATTTTCTTTGATTTTTGCGAGAATAATCTGAAAAGTATTCTAAGTTTTTTAAAGTTTGATTTATGTCTGCATTTTTACGAATTTTAGAATATAATGTAGGTTCAAGTGCATCAACAGATACATTTATATAAAAATTACCTCTTTCCAACAAGTCTTTAATTTTTGAATTTAAAATTGTTCCATTGGTTTGAATAAATATTTTACATTCTGGATTTTCTTTTATTAGCTTTTTCCAAATCAAAAAATAAATATCGTTGAGAAAAGGTTCGCCCCCACTAAACCTAGCTTCTTTTATATGCTTTAGAAAAAAAGAAATAGAGTCAACAAAAGCCTCATTATAAATTAGTTTTGGTTTCTCAATATTTAAACTTGTTCTAATTGCAGAAGATGAATACTCTGAACACATTATACACTCTAAATTACACTCGGTTGCAATTTTAAAATCAAGCATAACAGGATGTTCAGAACTTATTTCATAATTCTCATATAATAATGGGTCAACCGATTCAAACATTAACTTTTCAAAAGCATAAAAACATGATTGGCAACCAATAGAAAAATTAGCTTTTTTTAGTTTTTTACGAAGATATTTAATTTCATTTGCTTTCCAAGCCTGATTAGCTGAAACTTCAGGATATACCCCAAGTATATAAGAATTATTATGACAACAAACTGTTATTTTACCATCAGGAAGAAAACGCAAACTTTTATAAGGAGCTAAACAAATTGGCAAGTCAAAATTACTTTGAACTCTTTGTTTATTGTATTTTTTAACAATATCTTTTTTCAATATGTAGTCTGATTTTCTCATAAATTAAAAGCTACTATACACAAATGGTCAACAATAGTATCAACATCATTATCTTGAAACTCATTAATTATCATTGATTTTGGCATTTTTTCAACATGTTTTAACAATTTTTCATCAATTAATAATTCTGGAATCTTAAAAATAACTTCTTTAACTTTTCTAGAAAGATCTTCATTAACTTCTCCCAAAATTTGAAAAATTAAGTTCACTATTTGACCTCTTAATTCTAATATTTCAATATCATTTTTAATATTTTTCCTCATCTCTACAAGTCGCAAACGCCAAAATTCTAATAAGCTAATTAAATTTTGAAATCTAAAAATATTAGACTTTGCAATTTCAGAATTTTCATTAAACTCATAAGTTCTGAAATAATCTATAATTTCTTGAATTTTTTCTACACTTAGAGACCATATTGCTTGTTGCCAAGGTTTTAAAACTATATTAAAATTAAAATTCCATTGCTCACTATTGCACTTATTTACAATATCTGGAATCTCAAAAGCATTTATAATCATTGGACAAATAGTAATCGTAAAAATTCTGTTTTTCTTTTTACATTGTTCTGAAAATTGTTGAACATTATTCCAAGCTTCATCAAATATTGCTCCTACTCTAATTTTTTCATAAGTATCAGTATTAAAACTATCCATTGAAACAGTAATATTTACTTTAGATTTCTCTAATAAATTTTGAATTTTTTTATTATAAATAGTCCCATTAGTAGTAATATTAATTATTATATCAGGATTTATTTCAAACATTTTGTCCCAAATTTCATAATAAATATTTACAAGAAATGGTTCTCCACCAGTAAATATAGTGTGTTTCACAAAAGGGAAAAACTCAACTAATTGTTCTAAAAAGTTAACATCATAAGAAAAATCTTTTGATTTAGGTTTAAAATTCTTTTGAGCTTGAAGCTTTGAAGAAAGACTAGTATCACACATAATGCAAGCTAAATTACAAGTATTCTCTAATGAAAAATCCAACAGAACTGGATAGCCATTTTTATTGGGCTCTAAATAATCAAAAGACAGAGCATTTACATTATAATAATCTTCATTAAAATAAGGAATTCCACAAAATTGACATGATTCTGGAATATCGTATTTAATCATTTTTTTACGAAATTCTTCGTAATATTCACTAAACCATATATTTTTCACAGATTTTTTTTGAATAAATTGATAATCAATATGATGACAACAAAATTGCATACCACCATTGCGATGAAAACGAATGGAAGTAAAAGGAGCATTGCAAAACCTTGAGTAATTCTTTGCTTCGCGTAAAGAATTATATTGTTTTTTTAATTTTTTCTTTTTACCAAATATCATTTTAACAATCATAAAAAACAAAGATACAAAAAAAATATTTTTTACTAATAATAATCTCAATAATAAAAATATTAGTAAATTGCAAGCGTTATGATTTTTAGAAAACCAAAACATACGTGTAAAGCAGCAGAATATTCTTTGCTGTTTCAACCTAGTGGTGAGGTCTTAGCTTGCCATTACAATAGAGGATATATTTTAGGAGTTTATCCCAAAAATTCAATTAAAGAAATTTGGAACAGTAAAAAGAGAAAGAATTTACTCAGTTCTATAAATAAAGGCAACTTTAAACTTGGTTGCTATTTCTGCAAAGAAAAAATTGATAATGGCAATACTTGGGCAGCTGGTTTTGATAAATATACTTATATAGACGATTGCCAAAAAGCCAAAATGCCTATATCAATGGAATTTCAACTAAACAATTTATGCAATTTAGAATGCACAATGTGTTCAGGGGAGTATTCCAGCGGTATCAGACAAAATAGAGAAAAAGGTAATGTTTACGAAAGTCCTTATGATGATAATTTTGTTAACCAACTTACTGATTATATTCCTCATCTAAAATATTGTGCTTTTACTGGAGGCGAACCATTTTTATTTGAAATATATTATAAGATATGGGATAAAATAAAATTTCTAAATCCAGATTTACAACTCTATATTTCTACTAATGGAACCATACTTAATGATAGAATAAAATCATATTTGAATGATTTGAATTTTAATTTTAGTATTTCAATTGATAGCGTTGAAAAAGAAACTTACGAAAAAATAAGGCGAAACGCGAAATTAGAAGAAACACTTAAAAACATTGAATGGTATCAAAACTATTGTAAATTAAAAGACACAGAAATAAATATCAAATCATTAGTTACACCCCAAAATATTTTAGATATTAGTTCTCTATTAAAATACTGTAACGACAAAGACTTGCCACTTAACTTTAAATTTGCTATATTACCTTGGTTTGCAAGAATTGATACTCTTAATAAAGAAGATTTGAACAAAACAATTCAAAAATTAAAAAATATCGAATTATTCGCACATACCGAAGTTCAAAATAACAACTTTATAAAATTAAAACAATTAATTTTAGATTTAGAATCTTTTGAAAAAGAAATAAAACTAAATAAAGATGCAAAATCAAAAAGTTTGAATGAACTTAAAGCTGAACTTATTCATTACGTCATAAATTTTAAAAATACAATAAGTGATAAAACTTTAAAAGAAGATGATTTCTATATCAAGCAGATTACAAAACTATTCACATATATAAATGATGAGCAGAAACTTAGGACAGCAATTTTAAATTTTTTAGAGCTCCCCGCTGCAACAATTCTTGGAGAGCTAAACCGACTTGAAATAGAAAAATTTGGACAAAGATTCATTCAAGCTTCACTTACAGACTTAAGCGACTTGCAATAAAATTTATTTATGATATATATTTCCAAATTTAGCCATTCTAACATAATTTTTAAAACTATTAACAGTTTGTTTTTCTTTTTCTATTATTTCTTCGTCTGATAGTTCTTCAAGAAAACAAGTTGGGTCTTCTGCATATACATTACCTGTATAATAATAAGCCATCACTCTACAACCACCGCAAGTATATGTATATTTACAATTACCACATTTCCCTTCTAAATATCTTCTATCAGTAATTTTTTGAAACAATTCTGATTCAAATAAAATTTCTTTTAAAGGTTTTTCATAAACATTACCCCCACTCACATGGTCTAAAAACATAGGACAAGGAGATACTTCGCCTTCTGGGTTAATTGCATAATATGCCCCTACCCAACAGCCAACACTAGGATTTATAGGAATTTGGTCTATATTTAGATTTTGCCCAGAAGTTTTTTCGTAAATTTCTTGTGGCAACATGTAAGGTGTATAACTAACCTGACCATTGAAATATTTTACTAATTCTGGATGAAAATAATCTCTCAAACTTTCTTTATTAACCATTAAGTCATAAGCATTACAATTCCTAGGAACAAATGGAATTCGATTAAAAGGTAAATACATATTACGAATGTTTTCTACTGTTTTATGAAAACTCTTTTTATTATATTCTCCTATTGCAACACTAAGATTAAGTCTAAAATTATACTTTTTAATTCTTTCTAAAATCTTTAAAGTATATTCTGTTTCTACATTTCGTGTTTCAACGTTAGTTAAATCAAAAGAATTTATGCCTAAAGAAATAATAAGATTCTCTCCAACAATCGACTGTATTTTCTCTAAATTCTTATCAGTCAAAGCACTCCCATTGCTTGCAATTCCTATAATATAACCGAGTTCTTTAGCTTTTGCCACCAACTGAGAAAAATCTTTTCTCAACAAAAATTCTCCACCCGAAAAATTTATAAATCTTGTACCTAAAGCATAAGCAGGTTCTAAAATATGCTTAACTATCTTATCATAAGGTATATCTGGGAATACTTTATCTACATTACTTCCAGAAGAACAATATTTACAATTAAAGTTACAATTTCTTGTGGTTTCAAAATATACAGTATGAAATTTTCCAAACATAAAATCAAAATAATTTATTTTTTTCAAATATAATCATTAAATTTGCGATAAAGTTTAATTTTTAAAATCTTTTACAAATTTAATAAAAAAGTTAATGCAAAATAATATTAAAGAAATAAGTAATAAAATTATACAAATATTACCTTATGAAAAATCATTTCTTTTTGTTGATGAATTAAGTTTTATTTCAGACAATACAATAATAGGTCATTATACATTTACTGAAAACGATTTTTTTTACAGGTTACACTTCAAACACATTCCTATAACACCAGGAGTTATTTTAATAGAAATGATGGGACAAATTGGATTGGTTTGTCATTTAGTTTATTTTAATAATTTGCACTTAAATAATAAAACTTTTCACCCTATACTTTCAAATGTTGAAGCAAGTTTTTTAAAAGAGGTAAAAATTAACGACAGATTAACTATAATTTCGGAAAAAATATACTATAGAAAAGGAATCCTAAAATCCAACTTAAAACTACTAAATTCAAATCATGAAGTTTGTACTTTGTACAAAGCTCATGCACATTTAATAATTGAATAAAGTCATAATGAAAAGAGTTGTTATTACTGGAATTGGAATATTAAGCCCCAATGCTTCAAGTGTTAAAGAATTTACCGAGGCTTTAAAACTTGGTAAATCTGGTATTCAATTCATTCCTGAATTAAAAAAATTAGGTTTTAGATGCCAAGTGGGAGGTATTTGTAAATTAGATGAACACAATTTATTAAAAAAATATCCACATTTTAATTTTCCATATATTAGCAGAAGCACTAAACTTCTGATTCAAGCAGCAGACGAAGCTATTACTAATTCAAAACTTGATATTAAAGAATTTGAATTTGCAGATATTATTATTGGCTCATCAATATCTTCTGCCGACTTATGGGGAGACAAAATCATTGACTATACTAATAATTTAAAACATTTAAAACTTGGAAGTACAGCTTTTGAACAAATCATCACTTCAAGTCCAGCCTCCATTTTGTCAGGAATATTAGGAACAAAATCTAGAGTAATTTCTAATTCGCTAGCATGTGCTAGTTCAACTGAATCAATTATAGAAGGATATAGAAGGATTAAAAACTCTGAAAACAAACTAATTATTGCTGGTGGCGTAGAACCTTACTCAAAATATTATTGGGCAACAATGGACGCTATGAAAATAACTAATCCAAATCATAACAATAATCCAGAAAAAGCCAGTCGTCCAATGAGTGGCTCTGCTCGCGGATTTATACCTGCTGAAGGAGCTGCTGTAGTAATATTAGAAGAATATGAACAAGCTAAAAATAGAAACGCAAAAATTTATGCAGAAATAATCGGTGAACACATAAATTGTGGAGGACAACAAAATGGTGGAAGCATGACAAACTCTAACTTTGAGGAAGTAAAAAATTGTATAAAAGCTTCTATTGTTAAATCTAAAATTGATCCAGAACAAATAAATTATATTTCAGGACATTTAACTGGTACAAAAGCCGATCCATCAGAAATAAAAGCATGGAAAGATAGCTTAAATATAAAAATGGATTATTTCCCATATATAAACTCAACCAAATCTTTAATTGGTCACAGTATGGGAGCTTGTGGAGCTATCGAGATTATTGCAACCATTTTACAAATGCATAATAATTTTATTCATCCTTCACTAAATTGCGAAGACTTAGAGTCTGAAATTAGTAAAACTATACCTATGTCTAAAATTCCACAAAAAACCACAGAAAACATTAAAATTAATTATGCAATAAGTGCTAATTTTGGCTCTGGCGACCATAATACATGTATTGTTTTAAAAAATCTTTATGAGTAATAGAGTGGTTATAACAGGCTTAGGAGTTGTTTCGCCAATTGGAACAGGCATTAACGACTTTTTATATTCCTTAAAAAATGGTATTTCTGGAATAAAACACATTGAAGAATTAGTAAATTTAAACTTTGCTTGTACTATAGGTGGAATTCCTGATATTTCTAACTCAGAATTTTTAAGTTTAATTGAACAAAATGAATTAGTTGAAGCAGACACATCAATTAAATATTCAGTAATTGCTGGCATGGAAGCATGGGAATCTGCTAAACTCAAAATTCCTGAAATAAACTCCGATGAAATTAATATTAATGCTGGGGCAATAATAGGAACTTGTGCGGGCGGTTTGGAAATTTTTATGCGTAAAATGTTTCCTCTGATATCAACAGGAAAAGTAAAAAGGTTAGGTAGTCAAATTATTGAACACTGGATGTCAAGCGGTTCGGTAGCTACTTTATCGAAAATTTTAGCTTTAGCAAATCTAACAACTTCTAATTCTTCAGCATGTTCTACAGGTTTAGAAGCTATTATCATGGCTTACGACAGAATTAAATCTGAAAAAGCAAAAATTATGTTAGCCGGAGGAAGTGAACCTTATTCTCCGTATGCTTGGGGTGGATTTGATTCTATGCGTTTATTAAGCAGAAAATATAACGAAAATCCTAAGTTTGCAAGTCGTCCAATGAGCAACTCTGCTACAGGCTTTGTACCTTCTGCTGGAGCTGGTATTATTATTTTAGAAGATTACGAGCACGCAAAAAACAGAAAAGCAAATATTTTAGCAGAAATTATTGGAACTGCAATTAATTCAGGAGGACAAAGACAAGGTGGAACAATGACATCGCCAAACTCCCAACAAGTGATAAGTTGTATTACACAAGCTTTAGAAGAAGCAAATATAACAGGGAAAGATATTGATTTAATTTCTGGACATTTAACAGGAACTATGGCTGATAGTATTGAAGTTAAAAACTGGAAAACAGCTCTAAATTTAAATAATAAATTCCCATATATAAATGCACCAAAATCAATTTTAGGGCATGCAATTGGAGCAGCTGGAGCTATAGAAACTATAGCAACAATTTTACAAATACAACATAAGTTTATCCATCCAACAATAAACTGTGAAGATTTAAATCCTGAAATTAAATCTACTTGGAATAAAAATAAAATTCCTATAGAAACAATAGAAGATATTGAAATTAATTATGCCATGAAAGCAAGTTTTGGATTTGGAGATGTTAATTCTTGTATAATTTTAAAAAAAATTAATTAACTTTGAAAAAAAATAAAATATGGAAAAAATTAAAAAAGAATGTATTGAAATATTAAAAAAATACACTTTCAATCAAGAGGTTTGGGAAAATTTTAATGATAAGTCAAGCATTATTGATGACCTGAAAATAAACTCTGCCAGAATTGTTGATATAATTATTGATATTGAAGAAAAATACAATATTGAAATAACAGATGATGAACTTGATAAACTAAAATGTTTTCAAGATATTGTAGAGCTAATAAAAAGTAAAATCTAAGTTTTAATGACAGGTACAGAACCTATTTTAAACATTGCGGTACTTTGCCATAACCACTCTGTTTTTATTGAGAAGTGCATTAATTCTATACTCTGCCAAAACACATCATATAAATACAAAATCATTATTGTTGATGATTGTTCAACAGATGGAACTAGAGAAATATTAGAGAACTTTTCTAAACAAAATCCTAATAAAATTGAACTTATTTTAAATAACGAAAATATTGGTGCATTATATTCTGCCAAAATTTTAGCACAAAAAGCTAATGCTAAATATGTTTGCTTTCTAGACGGAGATGACTACTGGTGTTATGAAAACAAAATCCAAACTCAAATTGATTTTTTAGAAAACAATCCTGATTATGCAGGATGTTTTCATGATGCAAAAATTGAGCAACACAATAATTCAAATGATGCAAACTACAATCATAGAACTCATATTAACTGGAAAACCTACTCGCAATTTAATAGATTTGTCGAAGACTTTATGCCTTGGGATTTATTAGTGAGAAATATTATTCCAACAGCATCATTAATTTTTAGGAATACTAAAATTTTAGAATTTTTAAACAATTACAATGCAGCTACTCTATCGCTTAGTTGGGCTGTACATTTAGAAATCATTAAAAATTCGAAATTCAAATATTTTAATGAAATATGGTCTGTTTATAATGACCATCCAAAAGGAGCTTCAAAAATTTACGACATAACTGTATTTAAAAGAAATAATGTGAAAATTTTAGAAAATTTATTAAAAGACCCTGAATGGAAATTTTACAAATATGAAATTTACAACACAATTTGCAAAGAATACAGATCTATGTTAAAATCAAAATGGGAACTTGAAAAATCTTGGAAAGAATATAATAAATCAGTAAAGGCTTATAAAAAGTACCTAAGAATTGCCAACAAATTTGATGTTGACCAACTAAAAAACGATTTTGATTATGTGCGGAATAACGGGCTGGTGGACTAAAAACTCTAAAATTAATAGAGAATTATTTAACTCCATGCGTGACTCCTTAACACACAGAGGACCTGATGGCTATGATTCTTATTTTAGTAGTGATGAGAAATTAGCACTTGGACATAGAAAATTAGCATTTGACAATTTTAGCAAATCTGATACTCAAGTTATATGCAATGAAGACAAAAATATTTGTTCAGTTTTTAATGGTAAAATATATAATTACAAAAATTTACGAATTTTACTAGAGGCAAAATCTTATGTTTTTAAATCAAACTCCGATAGTGAGCTAATTATATACGCATACCAAGAATGGGGAATGGAATTTTTAGAAATAATTGACGGAATGTTTGCATTTGCCATTTGGGATAATAATTTACAAAAATTATTTTTAGCTAGAGACAGATTTGGAACAAAACCTTTGTACTACTTTATAGATAAAGAAAATTTAATTTTTGCTTCCGAAATAAAAGCAATTATTAAAAACCCTGAAATAAAAAGAGGAATAAATAAAAAATCGCTTAGCGAATATTTTATATATAGGTATATTCCTTCTCCAAACACAATTTTTCAAGATATTTTTAAAATTCCACCTGCACATTATATAGAAATAGATAAAAATTTTAATATTTCTCACAAAAAATATTTTGAACTAAAAATTGACAACAAAAAGCAAAGAAAAAGTAAACTTATCAAAGAAATCGAAGTTTTAATTCGCAATTCAATAAAAGAACAAACAGATTCAAATCTTAATATTGCAAGCTTTTTAAGCGGAGGTATTGACTCATCAATTTTAGTTAAATATTTCTCAGAAATTAAAAAAGGAATAAATACTTTTTCAATTGGATTTGAAAATTGGGAAAAATCAGAACATATATTTGCAGAAAAAGTCTCTGAAATTTATAAAACCAATCATTTTTCAGAACTTCTAAACCAAGAAAGTTTAAATATTCTTGATGAAATAATGTATTATTACGATGAACCTATTGCAGACATATCAATAATTCCAACATATTTTGCCTGTAAATTAGCTTCACAACACAATAAAGTAATTTTATCAGGCGAAGGTGCTGATGAGTTTTTTGCAGGCTATGGTTGGCATAAAGAATATTTATGGGAAATTTCAAAATCCGAACTAAAAAAAGCTAAAAAATGGAATTGGAAATTACCTATAAATAATTTCGACATAGATTCTTATGCAAAAACAATGAAAATGGGAGAATTTGATGAAAAAGAACTAAAATTCCTACTAACCGAAAAATATCATAATCATATTCCAACTGATACAAAAGAATTTTACAAAAAATATTTTAACGAAAACATAGACAAACCAAAACGATTTCAAGTAATTGATATCAAAACATTTATGGGTGAGCTAATTTTAACAAAAATGGATAGAGCCAGTATGGCAAATTCCTTAGAAGTTAGAATGCCATTTTTGAAAAAAGAAATTTGCGAAAAAATGCTTAGCTTAGATACAAAAATGTATTTTGATAAAAAAAAGCAAAAAATAATTCTATATAAACTTTTACAAAAAGATTTACCAAAGAAAATTTTAAATCGCAAAAAACAAGGTTTTACTGGACCTGATGAATTTTACATGAATTTTGAATTTTATGAAAAATATTTAAATAACTCAAAATTAGTCGATGCTGGAATAATTAACCAATCTGCTATAAATCATTATATTAAACAAAAAGACCATTGGCGTTTATGGAAAATATTAGTTTTGGAAAAATGGTTTAATAAATGGATAGCATAAATTTATATACCTTATGAATAAATTTGTTTTTGTAGTTTGCGGTGGTAGAGAACATATTGAAAAGCTAAATTTTTCATTAAAATTCTTACGTAAATACTCTAAAAACGAAATAATTGTTCTAAGCGACTTGAAACGAAATGAAATAATAATAGAACACGAAAATATTATTCAAGTTGATACTCCTAAAAACTTTGACAACCACCAAGCTAGTATTTTTATAAAAACAGGCTTAAACAAATTTTTACCAAAAACTCATAATTATTGTTATTTAGATGGAGATATTGTAGCAATTAATGAAAAAGTAGATGAAATTTTTAATTTTTATAACCCACCTATTACTTTTGCAAAAGACCATTGTTCTTTACAATATTTTTCGCCTCATGCCATGAATTGTACTTGTATTGTAAATAAAATTATAAATGATGAAACTTTTAAAATAAAAATATCCAGTCTTTTTGAAAAGATTGACTACTCAAATCCAAAAATAAAAGAGCAATCACAACAGCTTTTGCAAATATTTGCAGAATATCATAACAATCCAATAAAGTATTTATTTCAAAACATTACTTATTTTATAGAAAGGTATATTTTACCCATAAAACAATTTAAACTTAAACAATTCAAATTTCTCAAGTCAGATAAGTGTTGGTATAATTTGGATAACGAAGCTGTACTTTTCGACTATCCATATTATGAAAAAAAAATATGGGGCAAAGCAGGAATATTATTTAATTTTGAAGAAAATTTATGGGAAAATAGAAAAGGTGAAAGATACGAATTTAAGGCACCAAGCTGTTCACATCTCAGTGAATATTTAGAAAAGGAATATGGAATTAAAATTCCTGATAATTGGCGACATTGGAATGGAGGCGTTTTTTTATTTAATGAAAAATCAGAAGAGTTCTTAAATTTTTGGCACGAAACTACTATTAAAGAATTTTCAAATCCCTACACCAAAACTCGCGATCAAGGAACTTTGGCTTTAAGTGCTTGGAAATTTGGTTTAGAAAACCACCCTAATATTTCTGAAGAGTTTAATTGGATTTGCGAATATGCAAACAAAGATATTGATTGGGATAATAATTTAGGATATACAAAAGATGGATTTAAAACCAAATTCTACCCTAACCTATTACACATTTACCATGAATGGGGAAATAAAGATTGGAGTATTTGGCAATCTGTTGCGAACCAAAATCAAAATACTTAATTTTAAAATAAACATATTTTTTACTTACTTTACATAAAATTTATATTATGCTATTACATTTTTCAAAATTTCAAGGAGCTGGCAATGATTTCATCATTATAAACATGATGGATAATCAATTTGAACTTAATCAAAGACAAATTGAATTTTTATGTAACAGAAGATTTGGAATAGGTGCAGATGGCTTAATGTTAGTGCAAAAAAATGATGATTATGATTTTTATATGCAATATTTTAATTCAGATGGTAAAGAAGGAAGCATGTGCGGAAATGGCGGAAGATGTATTGCAAAATATGCATATTTAAATAAAATTTCTAGCTCGGAAGTAAAATTTTTAGCTATAGACGGAAAACATAAAGCGACTATAAATAGAAACTCTGTTTCGCTTTCTATGAGCAATGTGGATAAAATACAAGATTTTGAAGATGGTTATTTTTTAGATACAGGCTCGCCTCATTTTGTTAGTTTTGTAAAAGATTTAAACTCAATAAATGTAAAACAAGAAGGTAGAAAAATTGCTGATGAACCAAGATTTTCACCTATGAGAACAAATGTAAATTTTGTTGAAATCAAAAATGATAATATTCGTATAGCTACTTTTGAAAGAGGAGTTGAAGATGAAACCCTTGCCTGCGGAACTGGCTCTGTTGCTTCAGCGTTGGCAATACATCATTCTGGTAAAACAAAATCAAACGAGATAGTTTTAATTGCAAAAGGTGGAAGACTAAAAGTAAATTTTGAGAACAAAAACAATATATACCAAAATATTATTTTAAGTGGCGATGCTGAATTTGTGTTTGAAGGGAGAATTGATATATAAAAAAAGCTACTCCAACATAGTCAAAGTAGCTTTATCAAATAAATCAACAATATTTCTTATCTTGGTATATATACTTCCTTTACTCTATCAACTTGTCCGTCTTTAGTAACGTTTAATTCTAAAATAATTTTAGTTATGGTGTGAGAATCACCTAAATACTCTATTTTAGAAAGTGGAACATCATTTCCATCTTCAATTCCTTTAATATACACCTTATTACCTAAAGAATCTGCATATTCTTGAGCATCAATTTGTAAATAATAGTAATCGTAAATCTTCTCTTTTGCTGGCGTATAAGTCATTCCTGAATAATAACAAACTCCTGGATCATCTTTTCTACCTAGATAACCATGTTTTTCATCAAAAGTTGTTGGAGATAATTCTTTAGAATATAAATCTGCATTAACTTTAAAATATGTATTTTTAGTACCCCATTTATGTGCATAAACCTTGCCAAATCTTAAACGTCCAGCAACTCTTGAGTCGATACTAATAGTTGATGTATAACTAGTATCATTAACATTGTTAGCAGTTCTACTTACAGTATAAGAACCAGTAAATACTTCAGAAATATTAGCTACTCTAAAAGGACGATTATTTGTTGAGCTATTACCTGCTAAATCTGTTGCTGTATATGTTAAATTTAAAAATTCTTCAACAGATCCTCTAGTAGCTCTCAAATAGCCATCTTTACTTAAAGGTAACACTGTAGTATCTAGTGTAACAACTATTTCTGAGGTTTTTGAAGCATTATCTTCAACAAAAACTCCAGGATCTACATATTTGGTCCACAATAGTAAAGTTGTGTCTTTTTCTTCATCATGTAAAATCTTGCCATCAGGATTTAAAACATAAATTTTTGGACCTTGGTTATCTTCAGGCTTACAAGAATTAAACATTAAGCCAGCTAATATTATTAAAACACTTATACCAAAGACTTTTTTCATAATTTTATTTTTTTAAATATTTTCAAAAATAATCAATTTTAATGTAAAATACAAATGTATTACAAAATTATTATTTTCAAAACAAAATATTCAAGAATTTTACTTTTTTACTAATTTTTTAGTTTTCCCTGAATTAACAAAACGAATAAAATAAACACCTTCGATTAAATCTCCAAGTTTAATTTCACTTATTTCGCCATAAATTTCTTGATTTAACACTAACCTTCCTGTTAAATCAAATATTTCAACAATTTCTTTTCTTTCATAAATTTTCACAAAAATAATATCCGAAGCTGGATTTGGATAAATTTCTGGTTCTTGCACAACAATCTTATTAGAAAAGATCGAGCTATTGTCTAAAACTCCAATTTTAATCTCATCAATATAAAGAACAGAACCATTATCATTTTTTGTTCGAAACCTTACTATAAGCTTTTCGCCTTTAAATTCATTTAAACTAATATTTATTGTATCAAATTCAAAATCTTCTTCAGGTTTATAAAACTTTGCATATATATTACCATCTACAGTTGCTAGATTTTCTCCACCTTCTGCAAATAATATTTTATCAAAACTTAAACCACAATCAGTACTAATTTCTATTATTAAACTATCTTTATAATTATTTGCTGCTCGCTTTTTATATGCATAAGTAAAACTTAAAAACACAGAATCATTTTCTACTGGCATAGTAATTTCTGGTAAATACAAATCATCTATATTCCAATTTTTGGGAGTATATTCATGAAAATTAACACCTATAGATTTATGTTCATCGTTTTCGCCCCAATTCAACAATGACCAAGTAGTTCTAAAATCAGGATTTATTATTACAAATTCAGAATTTTGCAAATCAAAAATATTTTCAAAGTTTTGATAATAAGAACTGTCAACTTCACTTAATAATAATATCCTGTGATTGAAAGCATTATTAAATCTATCGAATTCAGAAAAATCTTCTAATGGTTTTACTATTCCGTGAATATAATTTTCGCCTGCTAATAATTCTAAATTCGAATATAAAAATTCAAAAATATCACCTTCAGCAATATTTTCATTAATACTTGAATCACATACTATCTCTTCATTTAGATAAACTTTAATATTAAAGCCATTTATTGGATTTTGTCCAAGATTGTTAACTTTCATTTGAACATTTAAAAATTTTTCATCTTGACAAACAAAACTTTTTTCTGATGATGTTAACTCTAAACTTAAATCATATTCATTTGAGATAGGTGGAACTGGCGTATAAATATCAGACAGATGCTCAAAAGCAGCAAGCACATCAATCATTCCATTTCCATAAACATTGTCTTCTCCTTCTTCGCCAAGATCTGATGCGGTTTCATATAAAGCAAGTTTTAGCTCATAAGCTGAAGCCATTGGAAAAGCCTCGGCTAATAACAACAAAGCTCCTGATACATGTGGACAAGCCATAGAAGTTCCTTGCAAATAAGAATATGAATCTGTACCGCTAGCAGAACGGACATTAACACCAGGTGCTACAACTTCTGGTTTTATCTTTATTCGCCCTTCTTCCTCAACACAAGGCGAAGGTCCACGACTCGAAAAGTCAGCAATAGGCAAAGTTTCAGAATGTCCAGCAACAGCTCCGACTGACATTGGATTTACAATATTATAAGCCAACATTGCTGGGAAGCCTGTTGTTCCGGCACCTGGTCCTTCATTACCGGCAGAAAAAGGAGAACAAATACCAGCTGTTTCTATAGTAACCAAAATTTCTGCTTCAGGCAAATCACAAGCCCCAAATTCAAGGGCTAAATTATAATTATAACCCCAAGAATTATTTATTACTCGTGGAACATCATCACTAGTGGTTTCATCGCCATCAGGATTTAAAACCCAATCGAAAACTGCCATAAAATCTTCTGGTGTTAACAAATCGGAATCACCACTTGCCACTGGATCGCTAGCTATCCACTTTGCATTAAAAGCCACACCAATAGTATCGTTTGCCACTCTATCCAAACCTAAAACTGTTCCTGTAGTATGAGTTCCATGACTTGAGCCTGCATTATCAACAGGTTTAGGATTACGAATTCCATACCAACATTGACTTAAAGGGAAATAATTTCCTGCAAAATTATCAGAAATAGCAGGATGTGTTGCATGAACACCAGTATCCATGCTCAAAAATAAAATATTTCGCCCTGTATAACCCATTTCCCAAAGTTTATGAGCATTTATTGCTTTTAATCCAGGTTCTGTTCCGCCTACTAGCTTAGACTCTGAAGACATAACTAATTCAGATTCAACAATTTTGTATCTTGGAGAATTTATATCAATAAAGCGAATGAATTTTTGATCAGCTAAATAATAAATAAAATTTGGTTTTATCTCAATATTCAACGCATTAGCAACACGATAATATTTTATATTTTCAACAACTCTAGAATCTTGATTCAACATAAAATCTAAGCAAACAGCAAATTCGCTTAAAGAAATTTCAGCATTTTTATTCAACAAATCATTTACTGATTTAGTTCTCAAGTCAAAAGAAGCTTTTTTAGCATCTAAATTCCTTGCCAATTCATATATATCATAATTTGAATTGAAATAAATATTCACATCAATATAATCTTTTTCATTTTTTCCCAATTCCGAGACCAAAGCAGGCGAAAGAATAGATTGAGAAAATAAAAAACCTGACAACAACAATAAATATACAAAAAGTGTAGTTTTCATAATAAAATATTTTGCTTCAAAAATAACAAATCAAATTTATAAAAGCACATAATTATTTTTTTTTATATCTTTACACTTAAAATTTTATTTAAAATGAAGAAATTTTTCATATTTTTTATTTTATCAGTATTTGCTCTACCACTATTTTCACAAGTTGAAGAACCAGTAGATAATCCTGGAGGTGGAGGCTATGGCGCTATTATATTAAATTTCAGAAGCTTAGATGACCAATTTGCTCTATATACAGGCGGAGGCGGAGGTTTTGTTGTTAAAGATTTTAGAATAGGTGTATATTTTAGCGGAATGAAAAAATCTTTTGCTAAAAATGATTCTATTATGTCTTCGAAAAGAATAAGTTGTACTCAAGGTGGCTTGTGGTTTGCTTATCCTTTTTTTAAAAGACATGCCTTACATGGTTTAGCTGAAATGAAATTTAGTATTGGGAATACTAAATTAATAGATACTAATTGGCAACACCATGATAAAAAAATTTTCTGGGGTTTTAACCCTTCATTAGCAATAGAATATGATATTTCTGATATTTTAAAAATTGCTGCCGGCGTAGAATATCAATACAATTATTTTAATAAACTTCCAACATTATATTCAGCCGATGCTTTTTCTTCACCAGGAGTATTTATTTCTGTAAAATTGGGGACATTTTAAAATAATTTAAGTTGTAATCTCATTCAAGGATTTATCATTTGAACTTAGCATATACATTGCAAAAACAGCAAAGAAAACTCTAATATCAACATAAGAACTTGATTTTAAAACATTTAATATTATATAGACTAATACCAACAAATTAATATAATTTGTACCATTTAAGTTCTTTGAAAAAACAAAAAATAAAAATATTAAAAATAAAATCAAACCAATTAAACCAAGTTCTACCCAAATTTCAAGAAAAATATTATGAGGATAAGCTCTAAAATCTTTTTGTAAATAAAGAATTCCAAAACTACCAACACCAAATCCATAAATAGATTCAAACTTATTGTTTTTTATTAAATCTATACTAAATTTCAATTGGTCAATTCTTGTATCGACAGAAGTATTTACACTACTGCTTTTAGTTGTATTAGAAGTTGTAGGCACACTGCTAGTTTCACTATCAGAAGAAGGCATCAGCAAGCTTATTCTAAATACTGAACGATCAAGTAAAACTTTAACTTCCTTTTCAAAAATAAGAAAAAAAACAAAAAACAATAATACTGTTAATCCACTATATAAAGCTTTTTTAAAATCTGAAAGCAATACTTTGCTAAAATAATAACTGTAAATATATTTTATTATAAAAAGTGGAATTAAAAGTAATAATACAAAAATAAATGGACCTCTAGCTCCAAGTAAAAACAATAAAATAATAGTAAGAGTAACTACAAAACTTGAAACAAATAAATTTTTAAAAATTCTTTTTTTAGCTCCCAATATTACCAAAATATTCAAGCCCATAAAACTTGCACAAGACAGATATAATCCTAAAATTGGCTCATAATAAGCTTTTTTTGAATAACCATCATCTAAATAGTCCAAATAAATTTTTAAAAACCATATACTCACAAAAATTAAAGTAATAGATACTATTCTAAAAAACTTAGCGATATCAAATCTTTTACATAAAAGTGGAAATCCAAAACCAATAATATTTGGAATAAAAAGCATTACTTTTTTATAAGAATAACTTTCTGACGGTGTCCATATTAAGCTTAACAACATCCACAGATAAAATAGAATTAAAAAAACAAAAGACAATAAAATATTTTTGTTAAAACTAACTGAGATTTTTTTATTTTTAAATTCTATTATAAGTGCAAGCAACAATAAGAAAGAGGCAAGAAAAGTAAAATCAATAGGAAAAGGGATGTTATAAAAAATCAAAAAACTTTTTATTATTCCTGAAAGATAAAATATTGTAAAAACAACTTCCATTTTAAATGTCTTCTACAATTTCTTTATAAACACTATCCCACCCCTCCCATTCATTTACAACCAAATTACTATTATGCCATAAAAGAACAAAATCTCCATTATAAGATTTTACAATATTAGCAAGTTTTATACTTTCTTTTATACAATCTTGCTGGTTTTCATATTTTGCTCTTAAAGCCTTATCCATTACTATAAGAGGACGTTCTCTTAATTGTAGTTGATTTCTTAGTTCAACATCAAAAAGTGGATACTCATAACATATTCCACACCTAAAACCAATATCAGAATAAAAACCCATTCCAGAATCAACTTTTAAATTACAAGCTTCCCAATCTCTAAAAGTTTGAGGTATTAAATACCTTAAAAAATGTTGTCGCCCTTCGGAGACATTGTTTGTTAAATTATACAATCTATTAATTTCTCTTTTAAGTTGCGAAATATTGTTATAGCTTGAATATGAAGGATGAATTCCTATTATATGATTTCTTTCTTTTATATTATGTATAGTTTTTTTTATTTTTTTATCTAAAATACTATAAGTAACCTGTTTTTCTCCTTTTAATCCTGGAATAAAATAAAATTCAGATTTAACATTCTTAGTCTCAGAGATGTCCATAAAAAAATCAAATTTATCGTAAACATCAGCTTCTTTTTTAAAAATTTGCTTATAAACAGTTTTTAAAGTATTAAAAAATATTTTAAAACTTTTTCTACGAAAAATATCACCTAAAAGTGCCTTAACAATTTTTCCAAACTTATCATATCTGGCAAAAAAGTCAATATCATGGGTTAAAAACAATCGAAATTCTTTTTTTGATGAATCAACTTCTAAGCCTGCATCATTTAACATTTTAGCTATAACACTTATGTAATCATTTACTATAGGACGTTTATGAAAACCATATTTTATTGAAAGATTCTCTTTTTCATCAAATCTGTCATGCTTATCTTTAGTTTTAGTTGCTATTTCTTCCCACCTAGTAAGCATAAAAAATATAGCTGCTATAATGTCATTTCCACAAAAAATAAGACCATCTTCATTTCTAAGTTCATCTTTGCCAAACAGTATGGGAATTGCAAAACTAAAACCTTCACAAGTCATAAAATCCACATCTGTAGGAATATTTATAATATTTTGGAAATACTTATAACCATCTTCAAAATTAGAAAAAAATACATCGTCAATTATTAGTCTATAATTATCCGAAACAAATCTATAAAGAGGTTCATTATCTGTTAAAATTTCATATTCAGTATTATAAATTTCACCAAAAATATAGTTCAGAACATATTTTTTTTCAGCGACAAACTTATTTTGAATAAAAATTTTAATCATAATTTGTGTATGAAATTTCTACAAATATAGTAAAGTATTAAAATTCTGCACAAACTTTTTTTCTTTTAAGTTTAAAGTTTTGCATTTATTATAATTTTCTTGCCACTACTCTATATAGCAAATATAAAAAGTAAAGATAATATAAACTCAAAACTGACGATAACAAAATCATAAAACTTATCATATTCCAGTCAAAAACTTTAACAATTCCAAAAATTAATAAAGTTAGAACTAACAATCCTATTTGCCAGTATAAAGACACTTTTTGTTTTTCAAAAACCGACAAACTAATTGACAATGGCACTGTAACAAATCTTATCATAATTAATGGTATTAATATTTTCGCATAATAACCAGCTATACGCCATTCTTCACCAAACACTAAAGCAAAAAGCCATTCTCCTAAGAAAAATATAACTACAATTATTGGGATTGCCATTAAGCTAAGTTTTTTTAAAGTACTCCAAAACACTTCTTTTGCATGTCCATATTTTTTCATTTGTTCATGAGCTTCTTTATAATACACATTTTGCATAGAAGTTCCGATAACTGCACTTGGTAGTCCTAAAATTCTATTTGACAAAGAATAATATCCAACCTGAGTAACATTATATAACATAGAGATTAAAACACTTACAAGATTTATTGCTAAAACATTTGCTAAAGTTGCAGGCATTTGATATTTCGGGAAATCAACATATCGCTTTGCTTGCATTTTCATATTAGACCAAGATGTTTTTTTTATAAATAATCTAAGTTTAATTTTAGACATTAAAGGAAATATAGAAACAAGATAGCCTATAATTTGTCCAACAATTAAACCCATTGGAGTTTTTGACAAAAAGCCTAAACCTATCTGAGTTCCAGTTCTGGTGCTTGCTCTCCAAATACTGGCTGATGCAATACTTTTATATAATTTTTCGCGAGTATTATAATAACTTAACATATTATATGCTCCCTGTAAAAACACAGTTACTGGAACAAAATACAGCCAGAATTTTATTTGTGAATTATTTAATAAAACAGTTATAGCATCAGCAAAAAAGCCTATTAAAATTTGCAAAACTAAAGACAGTACAAAAGCAATAATAAAACCAAGACTCATTATATTCCATGCATCTTCTTTTCTGTCGGGTAAAACAATGGAAAGCTCATAACGTAAATTTGCAATACTACCTAAAATTGCTGTTACAGAAACAAAAAGTTCTAAAATACCAAAATCATCTGGGGAATACATACGTGTAAGCACAGGCATCAATATCATCGGAATGATTTGTGCTATCATAGTCCCCTTAAAAAGAATAAAAAAGTTCTTGGAGAACTCCGACTTTGGAGAAATTATTTTAGAAATTTGTCTAAACATCTTTAAATAATATTTCGCAAAAATAACTAATCAAAAAGATTTATGATAATTTTTTTGAAAAACATAATAAGATTGAGCATAAATTTTAATTCTAAAATTGTTTATTTATTTTTGCCTAATATAATTTTTTATTTAATATGAAAATTTGTCATATAAGTACAGTTCATTCACGCTATGATGTAAGGATTTTTTTAAAAGAATGTATTTCTCTAGCAAAAAACTATAAAGAAGTTCATCTTATTATTGCTGATGGTTTAGGAAATGAAACTAAAAACAATGTAATTATTCACGACATAGGTAAACCTAAAACACGAAAAGATAGATTTTTGAAATTCAGCAAGTTAGCACTATCTAAAGCAAAAGAATTACAAGCAGACGTATATCATATTCACGACCCTGAATTATTAAGAATAGTTTTAAAATTACAAAAATTTGGTGCTAAAATTATTTACGACTCACACGAAGATTTGCCAAGACAAATTTTAAATAAAACATATATTCCTAAATATTTAAGAAAACTTATTTCAAGAATTACAGAAAATTATGAAAACAAAATTTCTAAAAAACTAAATGCCATAATTGCTGCAACCCCACATATAAGAAATAGATTTTTAATAATAAATAAAAATACTGTTGACATTAATAACTTTCCTATAATAGAAGATATAAAATTCAATTCTGATTGGGAAAACAGAGAACTTGCAATAGGATATATAGGTGGTATTTTTAAAACAAGAGGAATATTTGAAACTCTTGATGCTATTAATAATACAGATATAAAACTTCATTTGGCTGGCAATTTTTCACATTCTCAATTAGAAACAGAGTGCAAATCACATCCAGCATGGAAACAAGTTGAGTTTCATGGATATTTAGACAGAGATGGAGTAAATGAATTATTAAAAAAAGTTAGACTTGGAATGGTAATTTTAGAAGCAACTCCAAGCTATATAGTTTCTTTACCAATAAAAATGTTTGAATATATGGCTGCAGGTTTACCAGTAATTGCTTCAGATTTCCCTTTATGGAAAAGCATAATTGAAGAAAGCAAATGTGGAGTTTGTGTTGACCAAACAAATTCAAAATTAATAAAAGAAACTTTGCTTTCACTTATCAACGATACTGATAAATTGGCAAAATTTGGCAACAATGGCAGAAAAGCTGTTGAGCTAAATTATAATTGGAATAATGAAGTCCAAAAATTATATAATTTATATGGTAAATTTAAGTAAAAAATATTTGAAAAATGAATATACTAATTATAAATCATTATGCTGGTTCTCCTGAAATGGGAATGGAATTTAGACCTTTCTACTTTGCAACAGAATGGATAAAAATGGGACACAAAGTTAGTATTCTCGCTGCTGATAACTCACATTTACGAAAACGTAAAATCAATATAAACAAAAGTTTTACAGAAGAAATTATTGATGGTATAAAATATATTTGGGTAAAGACTCCTGCTTACCAAGGCAATGGGATTGCTAGGGTAAGAAATATTTTCAGTTTTGTTTGGCAAACATATTTTAACGCAAGAAAAATAGCAAAAGAGATTTGCCCTGATGTTATTATTGCCTCATCTACTTATCCTTCAGATAATTACGTAGCAAAAAAAATTGCAAAACTAAGTAATGCAAAACATATTTACGAAGTTCACGACCTTTGGCCACTATCTCCAATGGAGCTTGGAAACATGTCAAAATACCATCCTTTCATAATGCTAATGCAACATGGTGAAAATTTTGCCTACAAATATTGTCATGCTGTAGTTTCAATGCTACCCAACACAAAAGAACACATGGCAAATCATGGTTTAAATTTGAATAAGTGGTTTTATATCCCAAATGGAATTAGAACTGAAGATTGGGATAATCCAGAACAAATACCAGAAAAACATGAAAATGTTTTAAACAAACTAAAAGAACAAAACAAATTTATTGTTGGATATGTTGGTGGACATGCCTTATCAAATGCTTTAGACACATTATTAGATTCTGCCGAAATATTAAAAAACAATAATAAAATAGTATTTGTTCTTGTGGGAGATGGTGTTGAAAAACCAAGTCTCGAAAAAAAATATTCACATCTTGAAAATGTTATTTTCTTAAATCCAGTAAGAAAAAATTCTATTCCCAACCTTTTACAAAAAATGGACGTGTTGTGTTTTGGTACTAACAAAAGTAAATTATACAAATATGGTATCAGTATGAATAAAATGATGGACTATATGATGGCTAGTAAGCCTATAATACAATACATTGATACTGAATATGACATTATCAAAATGGCTAAAGCTGGGTTTACTGTAGAAGCACAAAATCCAACTAAGTTAAGCGAAAGTATTATTAATATGGCTAACTTATCAGAAAATGAAAGAATTGAAATGGGTAAAAGTGCAAAATCATTTGTTTTGCAAAATCATAATTATGAAAAACTAGCTAGTGATTTTATAAAAATTGTCAATCCTGCTTGAGTTCACGCAATAATTTTCTAAGATGTATAATGCTAGCACAAGTCAAACCTAACATTCCTCCAATAAATACAAATAATATAAGACTTTTCACAATAGATTTAGAAGTCTCAAAAACAACATTTGAATTAATAATTTGAAAACTTGTTAAACCAGACAATTCTGTTTCTAACTCTCTTTTTCTCTCAACTAAAGTCAACATTTCGCTGTAAGTATTGCTTATAGAAAGATTTGAATTAGGTTGTACATTTTTAAGCATAGCTTCTTGTAAACTATTTAGTTTTTCAATTTCTTTATCCAAAACAGCTATATAATCTGTTAATTCTTTCTTTTTATAATTTACTTGTCTGTTAATGTATTCTATATCATTTAAAAAATCTATTATTCCATTACAAATAACTTTAATATTTTCTTTTGAAAACACTTCCAAATTAACTATTAAAGTTCGATTTACTGTTGTATCAAAAGAAAGGGCATGTATTGAAGCTGCTACATCAGAGTTAATATTTAATTTATTGGCTACACTATCATTTTGATTGTTTTTAATATGAATTTTTAAAGGTTCTAACAATTCATAAACTATTCTATTGTCAACTATAGGACTTGAAGCAATAAGTTTTGTTTTATAAACTTCTTTAGAACAATAAAAATGAATAAATCCTCCAATTACTCCTAGTATAGTAAATATCACTAAAACTAAAAAATATTTTTTTATAAAATTTACAATTCTAGCTATCAGTGTTAAAATATCAATTTCTTTATCTTGATTTTTCATAATACTTTAAATTTTCTTATCAATTAAATATACATTTCTATCATTTGCAGAGCGTGAAATAAGTTCGCCTAAAAATCCTGTAAGGAATAAAAGAGTTCCTATAATCATAGATACCAATGCTAAATAAAAAAATGGATTTTGAGTAATTCTCTCAATCACAATTCCTCGATTTACTGCAACTAACTTATTGATGCCTAAATATAAACTAATAGCAAATCCTATAAAAAAGACTATTGTTCCTAAAACACCAAAAAAATGCATTGGTCTTTTTCCAAACTTAGAAATAAACATTACAGACATCAAATCTAACGGACCACGAATAAATCTTTCTAGTCCAAATTTTGTTCTTCCGTATTTTCTTTCTCTATGATGAACAACTTTTTCGCCTATTTTTTTAAATCCTGCCCATTTTGCTAAAACAGGAATAAACCTGTGCATATCGCCATAAACTTCTATACTCTTAACCACTCTGTTTTTATAGGCTTTAAGACCACAATTCATATCGTGAAGTTTTATTTTGGTCATTTTGCGAACTACAAAATTATAAAACTTGCTTGGAATATTTTTCGACAAAACTGGGTCGTGCCTCACTTTTTTCCAACCCGAAACTATGTCATAATCTTGTTCTACAATCATTTTATAAAGTTCGGGTAGCTCATCGGGGTCATCTTGTAAATCTGCATCCATAGTAAAAACCACATCACCTCTACATGCTTCGAAACCTACTTGCAATGCAGCAGATTTCCCATAGTTTCGTCTAAATTTTATTCCTCTAATTTGTGGAAATTTTTCTTTCAAATTTTCAATAATTTCCCAAGAATTATCAGTGCTACCATCGTCAATAAAAATTATTTCAAACGACTTTTTATCGTTTTCTAAAACTCTTATTATCCATTCCGATAGCTCAGTCAAAGACTCTGCTTCGTTTAAGAGAGGAATTACAACAGAAATATCTAATTTTTCATTATTCATTTTCCACACCTTTCATTGCTTCTGCAAAAGCATCAGTATTTTTCTTAATAAAAGCAGAACTTATCAAAGCAACAATAAAACCTTGAATAAAAGTTGAAAAAAACAGTAGATATTGACAAAGCTATTGGAGTAAGAACATATTTTTTCATCATCTCCAAAGAACTATCAATTTGGGCTTTACTAAGTTCTTGCTCATATAAATTTGCTTCTGCTAAGTTTAGCATTTTATCTAACTGTTCAGGAGCAATAAATTCATAAAAAACATAAGTATAAATAAACATTATAACAGATGCTATTAACACCATAAGCATAGTGCCACCAAGCAACTTAGAATATGAAATATAACCACCATAAAAATTATTTCGATAATACCTTTGAACAAAAACAATACTAAGCACAAAAACCAACATACTAATCCAACCAAACCATTTTGCATCGCTAAGATCAAAAGCATAAGCAATAACGCTCATTAAAATAATAGGTAAACTAATAATAGCACCTAAGCTCAAAATCATTTTTGTTTTCTTTCCCATGTTTTTCAAATTAAATTAAACTCCAAAGATATTCAGATTTTTTAAAAAACTCACTATTTTTTTTGTTTTTAAAATAATTTATATATTTTTGCATCGGGTAAGTCTTATACGACCAGCTCCCGCTGAACTCCCCCAGGTCAGGAATGAAGCAAGGGTAGGCGGTCGTAGCGGTGCGATATAAGTAGCTTACCCTTTTTTATTTTATTTTTAAACAAGTTTTTATTTTACTCAAACTCTAACAAAAATTTCATAATCGACCAGTGGAATATTCCCTTAAAGGTATTTTCAGCAAATTCATCCATTGAAACAACATATTTGGGATTATTATCTGGAATTTTTAATAGATTTCCAAACTCCCGCTCGTGAGTTTTTTCATCTACAATAATGTATGCAACTTGTATATATGTGGTTTTGCCTTGTTTTTCGGCAATAAAATCCACCTCGCTATCTCCAACTTTTCCAACAAAAACCCTATATCCATGAGTACGCAAATGATGGTAAACTAAATTTTCGAGTACCTTATTTATATCTTTCTGTTGAAATGGAATAATAGCATGACGCATTCCTAAATCCTCAAAATAAAACTTGTCGCCTACTTCAAAAATCTTTTTACCTCCAATTTCTTTTCTTTTCACTCTTTCTATATAAAAAACAGACTCTAAATAGACCAAATAATCTAAAACAGTTTGTGGTATAATGTTGATTTGCTGCGATTTAAGATAATCGCTAATTTTTTTCGCAGAAACAATACTGCCAACATTATCTGCCAAAAATTCAATTAGATTATGCAAAAAATTTACATTCCTAATATTATATCGAGCTACAACATCACGCAAAATAATACTATCATAAATATTTTTGAGATATTCGTAATATACATCTTCATTTTTACGCAAATTTACAAGATGTGGCATTCCACCATATTTTATATAATCGTACAAAGTTTGATTTGAAGCCGACAATTTGTGAAAATCTAAAAATTCTTTATAACTAAGCGAATGAATGCGAAACTGGATATACCGACCGGCTAATGCGGTAGCTAATTCTCCAGACAAAAGTTTTGCATTACTACCTGTGCAATAAATATCGAAATTACCATCAGATTGAAGACTTCGTAGTGCCAATTCGTAATTTTCAATCTCCTGCACTTCGTCAATAAAAAGATAGGTTTTTACTTGTAAATTCACTTTTTCCTGAATATAAACTATCAAATCATTATAGTCTTTGATAAAATCAAACTCATATTTTTCCTTATCAATAAATAAGATTTTAGCATCAGGATAACGAGACGAAATCTCTTGACTAAGTTGCTTTAAAATATAACTCTTGCCCACTCTGCGTTGTCCTACAAGAATTTTTATTAACCTATCATTGATAAAAGGCTCAATTTTTGAGAAGTAATAAGGACGATATTTAACAGTATTTAGCATATGTTTATGTTATAAAAGAAAGAAATTTAATTTTTCAATATGTTTATGTTATAAAAGAAACTTTTTGCAAATATAAATAAGTTTATCTTATAACGCAAATTAGTCTTAATTTTTAAACAATTTTAACAAAATAAACTTCTCAATTATAATAAAATTACTATTTTTACGCTTTTATTTTTAATTCATAAAATAAATATAAACTATGACTGAAAAATTATTTAAACGACTAGATTATGCAGTCGGCTGGTTCACTTTGCCTGTAGCTGCAAAGAGTAGGCGGTTGTAGCGGTGCGATATAAGTAGCTTACCCTTTTTTATTTTATTTACATTAAAACAAAATACATGAAAAAACTACAAATTCATATGATGTAAATAAAAAAATGTATATTTGCATTAAATTTTAAATTATTTTTAAGTATTAAATTAATAAAAAATATGAAAGCACGATTTTTAATTTTAGCAATAATTGTTGCATTTTTAACAGTTAATATAGGTTGTAAAAAAGAAGGCTGTACAGATCCTTTTGCGACTAATTACGACTCTGAAGCAGAAAAAGATGATGGTTCATGCACATATCCACAAGTTGACCCAAATCCTGACCCAAATCCTGACCCAAATCCTGACCCAAATCCTGACCCAAATCCGAACACAGATCCAAGAGAAGCTTATTTAGGAAGCTATTGGGTTACAGATAGCACATGGATGATGGGTGAGTATAGTGGAGAAACTTCTTATACTCTCCAAATTACAACAGGTAATACAAAAAGCGACACTATATACTTAAACAATCTTTTAAATAGAGGAAAATCATTCTTTGCCATAATGGCAGGAAGTAACTTTTCCATACCATCGCAACAAGTAGATGGACCGTATTATATTACAGGTAGTGGTAACTTTAACAATAATGTGATTACCTATAAAACTTCAGGCGACATTTACGAAAATAGAGGCACTGGAACGAAACAATAAAAAAGAGATTAATTTACACTCATACCGTGTTATTTATTAAAAATTAAATAATTAGTAAAACATAAATTGTCAATGTTAATAAAAATTTATAAAAGCAAATAAACTATTAAATATTAATAATATTTAGAATTGCAATTACACAATAAAAATTGAAATTTACCGTTTCTTTATTATATAAAAATTTTAAAATAATTTTATAATGAAAGCACAACACATGTTTTATCCACATCTTATTGTAAGTAACGTTAGTAAAATATCAAATGATATTACAACAAACAATGTTATTACTTATTCTTCAACTCCTAGTCAATTTATGTCAAGCCTTATTGACCTTAAAGAAAATGGCGATTTTTTGGATAGTTTCATAACAGTTGCAAAAACGTATAAGGATCAAAATGCTGATTCTATACTAAAGAAAAGCGAATTATTAACACTATTTCCTCAATACGATATTATTCTTGAAGCTCTAAACAATAAAGACACTGAATACTTTCTAAATTTAGATTCTAACATTTTCAATGCTATTTCCAATGAACTAAGTTTTTGGGACAATTCAATAGCCTCGTTTATTCTAAATGACAAAACTTCCATTGCTAATGATCTAACAAATTCTGTAAAAATCATAAGCTTGTTGAAAAGAATTCAAACTGGACTTCTTAATACTCCTGAGAAGATACTTACATTTTGGAATAAATCATATTTAGCTTATCCTTCATCTATTTTTCCATTACCTAAAAAAGAGATTAAAGTTCCTGAAGTTCCTACCCCTAATCCCCCTACAGCATCAAGATTAAATGAACTACAGCACAATTTAAATACTCTAAATTTGGCAAGAAAAGAAATTTTAAAGGCATTTAAATTTCAAAACCAAAAATTACAATTTACAAAAGCAACTAAAGAGGAATATCAAAATTTTTTGCAAGCAAGTATAAACGAAGATAAACTAAGAGACAATGTTTTGAAACATGATATTTCTATTAATTTAGACCAAGAATTTGAGGCATATTCAAAAGAGAAAAATAGTGAAGAATTAATGCCAGACTATTACAATCTACTTCCTAAAGAGACTTTAGATTTATTAAAAAATTTAGGTTACACAGATACAAACATAAACGTTGATCACACTATTTCATCTATTGATGCACAAGTTTCAGAAATAAGTTCAGAAATGGCACAATATATAAAACCTGATCAGCAAATATTAATCGGCACTACACTTATCTCTGTGAACAATTCTGTTTATGAAGACGTTTTGTGTAATAATCAAGAAATTCTAAGTCATTGCGAACTATTAAAAAAACTTATTTCAGAAACACCAGATAAAACATATGTTCAAATTCTTGGTATGGGTAACTACAATATAATTAAACAAGAATTACTAAGATACGAAGCTGATGAAATTGCTGAAATAGAAAATATTTTAAAAGGAGAATCAAAAGAAAAAACACATAGAAATTTAAAAATACGAGAAGACAGTTATTATATAGAAACAGAAACATCAGAAGAAACTGAAACCAATTTTAGAACTGCTGATAGATTTGAAATGTCCAAAGAAATTAATTCTATGATTTCGCAATCAACCCAATTAGAAGCAGGTCTATCGTTAAGTGTGGGTTATGGTCCTGTAAAACTAACCGCTAACGTTGGATATGCTACAGCTTCATCATCTGCCGAAGCAACCTCTACGGCAGTAAGCAATGCAAAAGAAGTAACTCAGCAAGCAATGCATAGGATAGAAGAAAGAGTGCTAGAAAAAAGAGCTGTTAAAAATATAAACGAAGTAGAAGTTATAAATCTTCATAAAATTGACAATTCAACAGGGACTAATCACATAAATGGCTTTTATTATTGGGTAGATAAAGTATATAAAAATCAGATTTATAATTTGGGGAAAAGACTTATGCTTGAATTTCTAATACCTGAGCCAGCTGCTTATCATATATATAGTAATGCTTTCTCTAAAAAAGAAGGTGTAACTATAGCAAAACCTATCGACCCTAAAACACACTCAAATGAAGGTCTTATAAATCCGCTTAAATCATTTAAAGACATTGACAGATCTAATTACCATTTATGGGCTACTTTATATAATGCTCATGATATTCCCATTCCTCCTACAGAATTCGTAATTATAGCAAAATCTTATGCGTTAGACTATACTCCAGGAGGAAAATTATGGCACAGCAAAGAATTTAATGATTTAACTGTCCCTGCTGGATACGAAGCAAAAATTGCCGAAGTAAGAATTGCTTTTTCTAGTGGAAGCAATAGGTATATTCAAGGATATATAGGCAGGCATTTTATACATACATATTCTAATGGTCATGGAAGAAAAATTATACTTAATAATGAAACAGATATAGTACCATTCTCAATAAGAGGTAATTTTGATGAATATGCAATTAACGTTGAAGTAATATGTCAACTTTCGTCAAATGGATATGAAAAATGGCAAAAAGAAGCATATGGAACTATCATAAATGCCTACAATACCATGAAGTCAGAATATGACAATCAAGTTGCTAGTTTAGAAACATCAATTTCAATCTCTGGACAAAATCCTGCAGAAAATAGAAAAGTTGAGAAAACAGAATTAAAAAAATGGGCAATTGAGCTACTTACACTTCAACGATTCGAGGGTTTTAATGCAATGCATAGAGCAATAGATGGACATCCAGAAATAAATTTTAATGAAGCAATCAATGAAGGAAATTTTGTTAAGTTCTTTGAACAATCAATAGAATGGGAAAATATGACTTACTTATTTTACCCTTATTTTTGGGGTAAAAGAGAAAGATGGTCAACAATTCGCCAACTAAGTGATACAGATCATTCTTTTTCAGAGTTCTTAAAAGCTGGGTATGCAAGAGTTGTCGTTCCTGTTAATCCTAAATTTACAGAAGCAATATTGCATTACTTAAATTCTGGCGAAATATGGCTTGGCGAGGCTCTTCCTGCATTAAATGACGAATTGTATTTATCTATTGTTGATGAGATTACACAATCAAATAACAATACTGATGGCATTCCTATAGGAGAACCTTGGGAAACTAGAATTCCAACAAATCTTGTTATGCTAACAGATAAAATTCCAGAAAATTTGCCAGGTTGCGGTAGTTAAAAATATTAAACTATAATGAATAAGCCAAGTTATATAAATATTTATCAAACTATAAGTCCTAATAAATTCTACGCTTATAGTAAATGGATACCTGAAATTTGTTTTGGAATTAAACTGGGTTCTAATGAACAATCATCTTTTATAAGCAACCATATAAACGGTCACTTTTCATATAACGTTAATCCAAAATATTATCCAATATCAGCGACACCTCAAACAGAACAAGAAGCAAAAAAATATCTCTATAAAGCAATCAACGAATTTAATTCAAAATTATCAAATGTAAGTAAAAACAACAGTGCGTTTCCAAAAGATTTTCCTTCCTTATTTAATAACAACCATATATCGTTAAAAGGAATAGAACCTACATATAATGAGCAATGTACCCATATCATTAGTTGGCGTGCATTATTTGGTATTGAGTTAAAAACTTTTTCATCTTCAAGTCCATACGAAAACAAATCGAACAAAACGACATTAGAGGGTGAGTCAATTATCATCGAAATTTCAGGCAATAAAATCGTTGTTTTAAATTACAATCATACTCCCATTATAAAGAGGAAGGAATCTTTAATTATCCCTGATGAAAACTCATATTTTATCTACAAAAAGATTAATCAAAATACTATTGCACCATATTATTTAACTTCTAGAGGATACATACCTGCCTGTAAGGATAGTGTAGCTTTATTAACACAACCTGTAAGTTATGGTTGGCTAAATCCAATAAGTACAGAAAAAGGATTATGTAAAAGTAGAATAACACTATCAAACATCATACAGCCAAGCAACGATTTACCGGGTTCTGCCAAAATCGTAATCTCCATGGATTATAGAATTATTACTTTAGGAGAAGGAGCTGTTGATAACATCTCAATTATTAATTCAGAAGAGTTTTCAAAATTATTTAGACTAGGCAATGCACCTGGTGAATATAATAACTTTCTAAAAGTAAAGTCTCTGCCAACTAATGAATCTATTGCTATTTTACTAACAAAAGAAGAGGAGCGTCTGAGTAAAAAGTTAGATAAAACTACAAGAAAACCAATTTTTAATAATTACTACAAGGTGCAAATTGAATATCAATTTAACCTTGACACAACATCAAACCTTAATTTATGGGAAGGAATTAAATGGTTGATAAAATGTCCCCACTCTAGAGGGTTAATATCACTGCTACCCTTTGATAAAGCTGTTGAAAATTGGTATCATTACAATAATACTTTAACCTTAGATGACATAAAAAATGAAATAAAAGAAGAAAAAGATTACTATAACGAAGAAGATATACACACAATATTTATTCTAACAAAAAAGGAATCTATTCTACCATTAAGGGCGGAAATTTACATGTTTTTTTTAAAAAATATAATTGCAGATAATACTGCTAAATATTCTAATAGTAATTTATTTATATCTACAAAAAGCCGTGGATTTCTTGATAATAAATTCATTTTTTCAAACCAAGAATTTATATTATTTTTAAGTTCAATAGGATCCTCACTATATTTAGACAAGTTAGATGATAATTCTAAACCTTGGAAAGAAATAGAAGAATTGGATCAGTATATCAATGAAAAATTACCTATATTTATCGAACATCTTATAACAGATTCTATTAAAAGATTTAAAAAACTCAAAGCACAAATAGCAGCTACCTCCATAATAGGTGCCACACCAGAAGGAAACAATGTGGATATAAAACAAAATATTATAATTTTAAACCACTTACTTTTTGGAAAAAGTTCAATAAATAAAAAGTTTTATTTTGGAGGAATGACTCCAACTGAAGTTTTAGTTCACGAGGTTGGTCATAATCTTGCTAGCTCCTTTGTACATAAATACACAACTAAAGAATTAGCAGAAGGTGCTAATGATGGAACATATGAATATAATCAAGTAGGCTTACAAAGCAATGAAAACAAAAAAATTTATCCTACTTTACTCGACAATACCATACAAATTATAAACGATACATTTAACAGAAAAAACATGACTATTTTATGAAAAAATTATTTTT
>DAONZU010000006.1:9431-41444 GCA_035406965.1 Bacteroidales bacterium | reverse complement strand
GAGAAAAATAATTATATGTCTAACAAAATGTGTCAACTTTTCTTAGGACGCGACAGGGATTTTGGATTTGAGATTTACGATTTAGGATTTATGATTTATGATTTGGGATTTGGGATTTGAAAAGTTTTTAGTTTTTAATTGGAGAGTGTTGAGTATGATGATGAATTAAGAATTATTTAATTCTGCTAAAAGTGAAAAGTATTGCGAGTTGAACCGACTTTAAAAACTTTAATTGACACCCGATTTCTGAGTTTGGAGTTATGAGTTTTTAAACTTTTTCTTTCAGAGAACTCGAAGACGTATTTTTCACTTTTAACTGAATTATCAATTAGTTCAATTCTCTTTAAAAACTTTACAAACTTTACCGACTTTATAAACTTATTTATTATATTTGCAAAAAATTTCATTATAAAGAATTTTATATGAAATACACATTATTGGTCTGAGTCGTTTAAAAAATTTTTATGAAAAAGGAAGTAATACGATTGGGAGTAAATGGTTTCGGTAGGATAGGAAAAATAGTTTGCCGAATGCTATTAAGCGACAAGAGTTTTGATTTAGTTCAAATAAACGACCCTATGTCAGCTAAAATGATTGCTCATCTTTTAAAATACGATAGTTCACATGGGCAGTTTGATGCAGAAATTGGGCATGGTGATGATTTTATCACTGTTAACGGAAAGAAAATAGTTGTTACAAATTTTACTAATCCTTCTCAAATTCCATGGAAAGACAATAAAGTTAATATTGTTGTGGATTCGAGTGGTAAATTTAAAACAGCAACAAGTCTTCAAGGGCATTTGCAAATGGGAGCTGAAAAAGTAATTTTAAGTTCGCCAGGTGAAGATTCGTCAATTAAACGAACTGTTGTAATGGGCATAAACCAGCAAAATATAAGCAATGATGATAAAATAATTTCTAACTTATCGTGTACTACTAACTGCGTTGCATTGGTTTTTGAAGTTTTATTTAGACATTTTGGTGTAAAAAGTGCCTTTATGAATACTGTACATCCTTTTACAAATAACCAAAATCTTCAAGATGGATTTCATAAAGATATGCGTAGAGCGAGGTCGGCAATGAATAATATTATTCCTACAACTAGCTCGGCAATCAAAGCTACCTCCCTTTTGTATCCAGAATTAGCAAATCGTTTTGATGGTTTTGCAACTAGAGTGCCAGTAGCTGATTGTTCTTTTGTGGAACTTACTGCACAATTAAATAAAAAAGTTGACGTAGAAGCTATTAATTCAGCTTTTTTGAAAGAATCTAAAGGAGATTTAAAAAAATATTTAGAATATACAGAAGACCCTATTGTTAGTAGCGATATTCAAGGGAATAGGCATTCAGCAATTTTCGACTCTCAACTAACACGCGTTATAGGAGGCGATTTTATTCAAATTGTTGCTTGGTACGATAATGAAACTGGGTATTCTGCTCGTATTGTGGACTTAATAAAATATATTTCAAATTTATGAAACAGGAAATTAATTCAAAAGCTCTTGAGGTAAATCTTTCGGAAACACAAAAAATTAAAGTTGAAATTCCCGAAAAACAACTTTGGTTTTTGTCGCTTTCTAAAAATTATTACGGCATCAATCAACGCACTTCAGATTTTTTAAAAGAACTTAATCACCCATATTTTAACAGCAAAACTATTATTGATGGACTTGTTAAAATTTTAAACGATGAGTTTTGGGTTTATAAAGATTTAGACGAAAAAGAAAAAGTTTATGATGTCCTGTTTGATATTTTTAAAGATTTATTAGAAAAAAACATAAACGATAAAGACACTAAATCTATTGTTCAAAATTATCTGCAATTTTTTTCAAATAATTTTGATGATATAAAATCATTAAAAAATGGAATTGAACATTTTATAAAAATCCTTGACGAAGAAATGGAAAGCAACTTATTTGCTTACCTTAGTAATATTTCATTTTTTAGAACCTGTTTAAAAAAAGCTGTAGATAACGAAAACAGTAAAGAGCTTGTTTTTAATTTCACTAAAAAACTTTTAATCAACAATGTTGAATTTTGGGAAAGTACAACCAAAATTGAAGAATGGTATGAAAGCGTAAAAGATAAGTTCTCAAAAGACTATTCATCAACTATTAATGAGATTGGTGAAAAATTTTATAATTATTATAAAGAAAAGCTAAATCAAGCCAATGATTATAATGAATTAATAAAATACAGTTTTACTTTTTCCGAAATTATAGAATCTTTACGAAATAGAATAGTTGATTTTGAAGAAGCTACAGACCAATTTGTTTATATTTTCTTTTTACTTCACTTACCTGGAACGATATTCCATAGAGATTATATTTTAGTAGATTTAAATAAAGCCATTAAAAGAATTAGTAGTGAATGTAGCACTACTCAATGTATTAATTCCATAGATATTTTATATTCTTTATTTGCAGATTTTAAATATAGCAATACTAGTTTCATTTTAGATTCTATGTTAACTTTGGGTAAAGAAATTATAAATACAAAAAACAAAGAATTAATACATTATTTTGAAGAAAAAACTATTTTATTTGGCTTTATAAATCCTGGTGTTGCTTATTTAACAAACGATTGGGAACTTAAAGTAAATCCTAATCACATTAAAAATATACGTGTTTGGCAAGAGCTTATTGCATACGACCCATTTACGATGAAAAAACTACTTTCATCGCTTATAATTAATTTGCGTATAGGAGGTATTTTCATTTTCGACACCGACCTTTTCCAAAAAGATATTAGTAAGTTTTTAAACTCCAACATTTCGCCTATCTACAAGCAAGTCAAGCAATTACTTAGAATATACCCTGTATATTTTAATGAAATTGGTGCCGAAGGTCAACTTAGAGATGTTACAACAGTTGTTGATGAACTAACAAATCGTAACGACAAGTTAATTCATTTTTTAAGAAAACAAATCCACACCGAAGGAAGCAACTCTCATATTGACATTACTTTAGAAATTATTAAATTTTGGTACACTAAAGATAAGAGTTTGTTAGAATCAATTGTTCCTGAAAATGTTTTTGTAACAATAGAACCAGAAGGTCAATGGGTTAAAGGCGTAAATGAAGTTTTAGTGAAACTTTGTAAATTAAACAACAGTAGTCTTGAAGAGCTAATAAATCTTGATAAGGAGAGTTTACAAGCTCATTTGAATAGTTTTCCCGACCCAGATAGCAAAGATTGTCAGCGTGTAGCTTTAATGATAGAATTATATCATTTATTAAGAGAAAAATATTTATTTTCTACCAACAACTTAGGTGCTTTATTAAGCAAATATCATTATATTGAACAAGACACTATCAATTCTTTGCTTGAATATCTTGATGCTGGAAATCATTTTGAAGCTTTGAAAACCATCTATTCTATTATGAAAATTTTGAATGATAGAATTCTTGATGAAAAACAAAGTGAAGCTTGGGAAAACATTTATTACAAACGTCATATAGCTTTTGGTATTCCGTCTATGTATGGACAATATCACGAAGAGAAATTTGAAGCAATGGGACTTACTTTCCGCTTAGAGCAAATTGCCTCTTCGTTAGTGGATAGAATTTTAGACGAAATAAAAACCGACTACTTTACTGCACGAACACTAAAAGATGTTTTTTTAGTACTACAACTTATTAGAGAAGGTTTAACCCTTGATGGAATTTATGACCAAGGATTAGATTCTAACTTAAAAATGCTTCAGTATAGTTTAAGTTCCGAAAGTTTTACTATTCGCCAATACATCAACATTTTCCAATTCATGGAAAAAAACCTAAAAGAAATAATCAACAATTATTTTATACGTCCATACGAAAATCAATTACCAGTTATTATACCATCATATCTTGATAAAGAAGACAGAAAAAACAAACATACAGTACGCAAATTAATCATACAACATTCAGAAGTATTTTATAGAGACTTACTTTCTTCAGCATTTCTTGTTCAGTCTTTAGATGCGTTTATTGGGCGAGTACTTAATAAATTAAGAAAAATGGCTGATACTTTATCTGATGTAGAGGTCCAAAATATAATGTCGTATAATCCTGATAGTGTTATTAGTCCAATTTATCGCGAAACACTTGAGATAGACAATCAAGTTTTTCTTGGTTCTAAAGCTTATTATTTAAAAAAATTATATCTCAACGATTTTCCTGTTCCACCAGGTTTTGTTATTACTACCGAAGTATTTAGGCGACTAAACTCAATAATGAAAATCCAATCATTATACGACGAAATTGAAAATTTGATTAGATACCACATTTCGGAATTAGAGCGACTTACAGGCTTGGAGTATGGTAATCCCGAAAAACCATTATTGATGAGCGTAAGATCTGGAGCTGCAATCAGCATGCCCGGTGCAATGAATACTTTTTTAAATGTGGGCATGAATGACGAAATTACCGAAGCTCTAAGCAAAAAAGACAACTATCCTTGGACATCATGGGATTGCTACCGCCGATTGCTACAAACTTGGGGAATGGCTTATGGATTAGACAGGAATGACTTTGACAATATAATGTTAGAATACAAAGCTAAGTATGATATTCAAAGAAAAATTGATTTCAATCCAAAAATCATGAGAGAGATTGCTTTTGCATATAAAAAACATTTAGAAGATAACAATATTACTTTCGAGTCAGATCCATTTAAACAAATTATGCAAGCTGTTCTTTCTGTTTTTAACAGTTGGGACTCTGCAAGAGCAAAAGTATATCGAGAACATATGCAAATTGCCGATGAATGGGGAACAGCAGTGATAATTCAACAAATGATTTTTGGTAACCTTCATAAAGAATCTGGCTCTGGTGTACTCTTCACTCACGACACACAAGATAATATTCCTGGCATTAATTTAACAGGCGATTTTTCTTTCTTAAGTCAAGGCGAAGATATTGTTGCTGGATTAATCAACACATTGCCAATAAGCGAAAACCAAAGAAAAAGATACTATCATAATAGTCCAATATCTTTAGAAAGTGGATTTCCAAAAATTTACAATAAACTAAAAGAAATTTCTTACGACCTGATTGAAAATCATGGCTTTGCACATCAAGAAATTGAATTTACTTTTGAACATACAGAACCAGAAGACCTTTATATACTTCAAACAAGAAGCATGATAATAAACAAGCAAGACAAAGTAGAAGTCTTTGCTACGCTAGAAAAAAACATGGAATTAGTTGGAACAGGCATTGGAATTGGAAATCGTGTGTTGAATGGAAGGGTTGTCTTTGATTTGAAAGATTTAAAATTGCTTAAAGAAAAATACCCCGAAGACAATGCAATGTTAGTTAGACCCGACACAGTTCCTGATGATATTGAATTAATTTTCGAATGCGAAGGTTTATTAACTGGTAAAGGCGGTGCAACATCACACGCTGCTGTAACAGCTGGAGGTTTAGGTAAAGTTTGTGTGGTAAATTGTGCCGACATGCTTGTTTATGAAAATGAGAAAAAAGCAGTTATTAGAGATGTTGAATTTCGTTCGCTTGATTTAATTGCTATAGATGGAATTAAAGGAAATGTATATAAAGGCAATTATCCTTTGAAAACTCAAAATTTATTTTAACTTTAAAAGAAAAAATTATGTTACAAATCACTAACAAAAAAACACTAGGAATTAACGGTTTAGGTAGAATCGGTAAACTTACCTTATGGTATCATTTGTCAAAAAGGTATTTTGACGGTATTGTAATTAATGTAGGAAGAGAAGTGGGAAAAAAGTTTGAAGACTTAATTCAGGTTATAAGCTCAGACACCACTTACGGTAGATTGGATAATTTCCTATATGGTCATAGTGGCAAGAAAGTTGAAATCAAAATTGTTGATAGAGACGCAGGTTTGATAAGCATTGATGGTTTTTCTGTCAGATTTTTATATACAGATAGAAATCCTAAGGACATAAAATGGAGAGAAGCAGGGGTTAAAGTTGTTGTTGATTGTACTGGAAAGTTTTTAGACCCAACTGTACCTGCAAACGACCCTAAAGGAAGCATTGCTGGTCATATAGAAGCTGGAGCTTTAAAAGTTATTGCCAGTGCGCCATTTAAAATTAAAAACATAGCATTAGACAACCCTGACGAGTATCCAACTCTTATTTATGGAATTAACCACAATAGTTTTGATGCTGAAAAACACCATATTATTTCTGCTGCTAGTTGTACAACAACAGGTTTGGCTCATATGGTAAAACCACTTTTAGAAGATGAAGAAACTAAAAGAGTTTTAACTGCTAGTATGACAACTGTACACGCAGCTACTAATACACAAAGTGTTTTAGATTCTGTTCCTGCTACAGGCACCTCTGATTTGAGAAAAAACAGATCTGTACTCAACAATATTATTTTAAGTTCTACAGGTGCTGCAAAAACTTTAGAAAGAGTAATACCACAAGCAACTAGTTTTGGATTTATGGCTGACTCTATTCGTATTCCTACACCAACAGTTTCGCTTATTTCGCTAAACATTACCTTTACTTCACGCCTAAACGAATTGGCAATGCCATTTATAAATGCTCAATATATAAAAGATCTTTACAAAACCGCTGCTGCTGGTCCTCAAAAAAATCTTTTATATTTCTCTGACCTTCAAAATGTTTCTACAGATTTAATGGGAATTAATGCAGCTGTAATTATTGAAGGAAATGAATTGCACACTAGAACAGGATTTTTGCAACTACATCCCGAAACTTTGTTACAAGCAGGGATTAAAGAAGCTAATGCTGTAAACTTGCCTGTAACTCATGCAAAAATATTAGGTTGGTACGATAATGAGTATGGAAGCTATGTATATTGTTTAGGACAACTTGCTGAATTTGTTGATTCACAAATAAATTAAACACAATACAATCAAATACTTAACTTCTTTAAAGTACTTAAAATTAAGATTTTTCTAAATTTACTTTCTAAATTTTAGATTTTTTTGTACTTTTGTAACAGAATTTTAATAAAAATGTTAAAACGAATTTTCAGATTATATTATCAAAGTTCTTATAACATGACTAAGTGGGATAAATAATATTTTGAGCTTATGATTACTTCATATCAGTTTGTTAAATTTAGAGAAGACTCTTTTGTTGAATTTCATCGTTCATTAACTGAAATAAACACAGTTTCATGTTTTGATTTCGAAGATAGCGTTTTAGATTTTAAAACCAATGATTCTAATCGCTATAAATCAGACCATAGAGAAAAAGTTTTGAAGTTTTTAAATAAATTTAAAGTTAAAATTTTAAAAACTTGGTTAGGATTTAGAATTAATGAATACGGCACAAATCGATATTTCGATGATATTGAAGCAATAAGAAGTTTAGGAAACATAAAAATTCGTTGCATATTTTTATCTAATTGTTCGTCTGTTGAAGTTTTAAAAACATTTTTAGAATCAACAGAAGACATTCGCTACGATGAAGTTATTCCAATTATCGAAAGTAATGAGGCTTTTAATAATTTAGAAGAAATAATAAAGTTTAAAGACCCTAGATTTAAAAATATTGCATTTGGACATTGCGATTATAATTTAAGTTGTGATTTATTTCCATTTATTCATCAAGATAATCCAAAATATTGGTATTGGATTGAAAAATTTGCAACACTTTGCAAACAAGAAAACATAGGTTTTATTAATTCTATTTATTTGAATGTAAATCATAATGAATATTTTAATTTGATGTTAAAAAACACAAGCGATTTTTTTGACAATTGGGGGCAAATCACTCTAACAACAGAACAAAGTAAAACGTGCTATAATTTTAAAAATGACCAAACAATAAATCTTCCCGAATTTAATTACATGGGAACAGATTCTGTTGAGGAATTTGCAGGTAAAATCATTACACTTTTCGAGAAATACAATCCCGAAGGGAAAGGTTATAGCGTAATGCCTGATACAAAAACCTTTATCAGTCCTCACGAATATGTTGCAGCAAAAAGATTTGTAAATAAATAATTTTTAAACTCATAAAAATGAAGAAAACCGCCTTAATATCTGGTGCTACATCTGGAATTGGAAAAGCCACAGCAATATTACTGTCTAAAAACGGATACAATTTAATTTTGACAGGAAGACGCAAACAAAGATTAGATGATTTAAAATCTGAAATCGAAGCAAGTTCAAATGCAAAAGTATTTTGTTTAAATTTCGATATTCGCTCTAATGACGAAGTTTGCAAAGCTATTGACAGTTTACCCAAAGATTTTAAGAAAATTGATTTACTAATAAATAACGCTGGCTTAGCAATGGGATTAAGCACTATTCAAACTGGCGATTTACAAGATTGGGAAACAATGATAGATACAAATATAAAAGGTCTTTTGTATTTGACCTTAAAAGTTGCACCTTTAATGATAGATCAAAAATCTGGACATATTATTAATATTGGTTCTATTGCTGGCAAAGAAGTGTATCCCAACGGAAATGTATATTGTGCAACAAAACACGCTGTTGATGCTTTAAGCAAAGCTATGCGTATCGATATGCTTCCATATAAAATAAAAGTTACCCAAATAGCACCTGGAATGGTGGACACAGAATTTTCAACTGTTCGTTTCCACGGCGATAAAGAAAGAGCTGATAAAGTATATGATGGACTTACACCTCTTTACGCCGAAGATATTGCCGAAATTATTTTATTTGTAGCTAACCGACCAAAACATGTAAACATCAACGATATTTTGGTAACTCCATTAGCTCAGGCTTCTTCTGCAAATGTTGTAAGAAATTCTTAAAATATGCAAATTCAAGAAAACAAAAATTTACTTATTGAATTAGCAATTAAAGCAGGAAAAGAAACTTTAAAATATTTTAGAAAAAATTTTAATGTAAATTTAAAAGCTGATAATTCGCCTGTTACAATAGCCGATATTTCAGCAAACGAAATTATTATTGAAGGCTTAAAAAAAACTAATATCGCTATTATTAGCGAAGAGATAGAAAATTTAAGTTACCAAGACAGAAAAAATCTTAAAAAATTTTGGATAATCGACCCATTAGACGGCACTAAACAATTTGTAAAAGGCGAAGACGAATATACTATAAACATTGCTTTAGTATGTGAAAACACTGTAGTAGAAGGCGTTGTTTTTGCTCCTGCTAAATCAGAATTATATTATGGGAATGTAAATTCTAATGCTGTAAAAATAGATACACTAACAAACAAAATTGAAAATATCACATTAGACCACAAGATTAAAATTCCCAAATTAGTTATAAGCAAATCGCATTTAAACTCAAAAACTACAAACTTTGTAAATGCCTTTAAAGAAAAATTTCCAGAAAGCGAATGTGAAAATCTTGGAAGCTCATTAAAACTATGTGCTGTTGCAAATAATTCTGCAAATATTTATCTTCGTATAGGACAAATTAACGAATGGGATATCGCCGCTGGACATGCAGTATTAAAAGCTGCAGGTGGAAATATTTTTTCTTTTCAAACAGGCAAAGAAATTATTTATAATTCCGAAAATCTAAAAACCCCTGATTTCTTTGCTATTAAAGATTTAAACTTTAAAAATAAAATTATTGAGATTTATAAAAATCTTAGTTAAGGAAATATTTTTATAAGGTTTTGTAAAAAAAATTTGTTTATTAGAAAAAAAAGTCTTATTTTTATAAAATATTGTTTTAACTATGACTAGGAGGATTTTAAATAGAGTATTTTCAACTTGTTTCTTTGTTGTTGTTTTCTGCTCAGCATTTTCTCAATTAAATTACATAGAAAACAAAGGACAATGGAACGAGAAGGTTTTATATAAACTTAAATTAAATGAAGCTGCTCTTTTTCTTGAAGAAAATTGTGTAACTTGGGCTTTAACCGACCCACATAGCATGGCTCATTCTCACGCTCATCATGATTGTGAAGACCACAACAAAAATTTATTAAAAAATGCACATGCCTACAAAGTTCATTTTGTTGGAGCAAATAAAACTCCAAAAATTCAAGCTCAAAACCCACAATTAGATTATGTAAATTACTTTATTGGTAATAATCCCAAAAACTGGGCTTCAAATGTAAGAAAATACGAAAAAGTATTATACACAGAAATTTATCCTCAAATTGATTTATTGTATTATAGTTACGAAAAAGGTGTTAAATATGATTTTATTATAAAACCTTCAGGAAATTACAAAGATATAATATTAGAATATGAAGGTGTTGATGATATTAAAATTCAAGACAACAAATTAGTAATTTCAACAAGTGTAAATGAAGTCATTGAGTTAGAGCCTTTTGCTTATCAAATTTTCGATGGTGAAAAAATTCCTATTCGTTGCGAATATAAATTAAAGAAAAATAATCTTAGTTTTAATTTTCCTGATGGATTTGATAATTCTCGTGATTTAATAATTGACCCATCTTTAGTTTTTTCGACATATACAGGCTCTACTGGAGATAATTGGGGTTTTACAGCAACTTGGGATTATAACGACAATGTTTATTCTGGAGGGATTGTTTTTGACATAGGCTATCCAACAAGTACTGGTGCTTATCAAATAAATTTTGCAGGTGGTACAGCTCCAATTGCTGGGAGTTCATTTTATGCAAATGGTTGTGATGTTGGAATTATTAAATATAATCATAATGGAACTCAACGCCTTTACGCAACTTATCTTGGTGGGTCTAATGGGCAAGAAATGCCTCACAGTTTGGTTGTTACAGAAGAAAACGACCTCGTAATTATGGGAACTACTGGAGCTAATGATTTTCCTGTTAGTACAAATGCTTTTCAGACCACATTCGCAGGAGGCGACAGTGTAGTTTATGATAATGTTATTGGTTTTAATAATGGAGTTGATATTTTTGTTACAAAACTTAGTGAAGACGGCACTCAATTGCTTGCAAGCACTTATGTCGGCGGCAGTAGCAATGATGGATTAAACTTTAAACCACACTTTACTCATCCAAATCCTGTTACCAATGTAAATCATGTGCTAATGCATGGAAACGACTCTCTTTATTATAATTATGCTGATGGTGCAAGAGGCGAAGTTATTGTTGATAGCAGAAACAATGTTTATGTAGGCACAAATACTTTCTCAACAAATTTTCCAAGCGGAATAAATCCTGGTTATCAGACTACAAGCGGTGGGGGACAAGATGGAATCGTTTTTAAACTAAATTCTGATTTAAGCCAATTGATATGGAGTTCATATTTGGGCGGAAATGAAGATGACGCTATTTTTAGTATGGATTTAAGTCCTGACGAAGATGTTTTAGTTACAGGAGCTACAGTTTCACATAATTTCCCTACTACTAGTGGTGCTTATAATACTTCTCACAATGGTGGTACAACCGATGCTTTTGTTGCAAAATTAAATAGTACAGGAAATACACTTATTGCTTCATCATACTTTGGTTCTTCAGATTTTGACAATGCGTATTTTGTAAGATCTGATAGACATGGAAATATTTTTATTACTGGACAAACAAAAGCACCTGCTAATGATTTAATCTACAATGCTTTATATAATCTTCCAAATAGTGGGCAGTTTATAACTAAATTTAATCCAGATTTAAGTTCTTTGGTTTGGTCCACTCGCTTTGGAACCGGGAATGGACGACCAAACATTTCAATTACAGCTTTTGCTGTTGATGTTTGCGACCGTGTTTATTTGACGGGTTGTGGCAGAGAATGGACTTATTCTTATTTTGATGCTCAAGGTACTTATTTTACTTGGGATTCAGACTATGGAACTAAAGGAATGGAAATAACTGCTGACGCTATTCAAACCGAAACAGACGGGCAAGATTTTTATGTTATGGTTCTAAGTGACGATGCCTCGGAATTAGAATATGCTAGCTTTTTTGGCGAATTGCATTATGCAGGATGTTCGTATTCTGGACACGACCACGTTGATGGCGGAACAAGCCGTTTCGATAAAAAAGGAAATATTATTCAATCTGTATGCTCAAGTTGTGGTGGTTGCCAAGAATTTCCTACAGCACCTAATCCTGGAGTTTGGTCTTCAACAAATAATTCTTCAAATTGTAATAATGCAGTTTTTAAAATAAGAATTATAGAAAACTTAGCTGATGCTAGTTTCGATCCTGTTCCTGCTGGCTGCGCTCCTTACACTGTCAATTTTCACAACACTTCGCAAGGAACTAGCTTTTTATGGGACTTTGGAGATGGCTCACCAACAAGTACTGCTGAAAACCCAAGCCATACCTATGCTGTTGGAGGAGAATATACTGTAAGTTTGATAGTCGGAGATCCATTAAGCTGCAATTATTTCGACACTATACAAAGAACATTTTCTGTAATAGAACCCGGACTTACCACTTTGCCTGATTTGGAAATTTGCCCTGGAGAAAGTGTTGTGATTGGTCCTGAGGAAAACTATCCAGCTGGAACTACCTTTTCATGGATTCAAGGCTCTAATTTGAATAGTACAACAATTAAAAATCCAGTAGCAAATCCGACAGAAACAACAGAATATATATTGATAGCAACAGGTGTTTGCGTTGATTCTTTACTACAAACTGTTACTATTTATGAACCCGATATTGATTTATATGCATCTGCGGACACTATAATCTGTCCAGGAGGTACTGCTCATTTACATGCCACATCAACTGGAGAAGTAGATACCTGGGAATGGTCAACTAGCACAAGTTTTAGCTCTGTTTTGTCCAATTCACAAAACCTAACCATAAGTCCAAGTCAAAACACAACCTACTATGTTAGAGTTAAAGAAAACGTTTGTAATACTTTTTTGATAGAAAGTGTAAATGTTAATATTCATCAATTTAACTATTCTATGACTCCAGACCAAATATTGTGTCCTGGCAACGAAACAAATCTAACAATAACAAACAATAGTCCTTCTGATATTCTGACTTACAATTGGCAACCGACTTCTACAATTATTAGTGGAGGAAATACAAACTCGCCTGTAGTTAAGCCTTCTGCGCCAACTACATATACAGTTACAATCACTAATCAAATGGGCTGTACTACGACAAATTCTGTTTATGTTGATATTGATATAATTTCTTGGTCTTCTCCAGACTTAACTCACAATCCTTGTTTTGGAGACTGTCTTGGAACTGCAAGTGTTTCTGCTAATGGAATTGCACCTTATTCTTATGAATGGAGTGGCAATTCTAGTCAAAGCGAAACTGCCTCAAACTTATGTGCAGGAACTTATACCGTTACTGTTACAGATAACAATAATTGCACTTCAGAGACTTCTGTTACAATAGACCAACCACCGAAACTTTTAGCAAGTTTTACTAATATTCAACATCCTATTTGTGATGGAATAGGTTTTGGCTCTGCTACTATAAACCCAACAGGTGGCACAAATCCTTATTCGTATTTTTGGTCTAATGGTGGCGGAAGTAATGCAACTAACAGCACTTGCTTTAATGGACAAAACTATGTTACAATAACAGACAATAATGGTTGTCAAAGAGTTGATTCTGTCTTTATGATTCCACCATCTGATTTAATTTCAACTTTAAGTAATGTTGTTCATATTTCCTGCTATGGATTTTGCGATGGAGAAATTCATGCAAGCGTTAGTTTAGGAACTCCACCTTATGCGTATTTATGGTCAAACGACTCTACAAGTAGTTCCATCACAGGACTTTGCCAAGGAGCTTACACCTTAACAGTAATAGATGATAATAATTGTGTAACGCATCAATATCAATACTTGTATGAGCCTACAGAATTACAAGTAACAACACAAATAAGCGAAGAGATTAAATGCTATGGCGAAACTGGCTCTGTCTCAGCTTATGCAAGTGGTGGAACCTATCCTTATTCTTACACATGGGATCAGGGAAGTACCCAAACATCTTTAAACGACGTTTCAGCAGGAATTTATCAAATCACTGTGCTAGATAATAATAATTGTAAAACTGTTAGCGAAATTGAATTAACTCAACCACCTTTATTAGTGATGGAAAATGTTGTAACAAACATGCTGTGCACAGGTGTTTGTAATGGCAGTATTTATACTGAACTGATTGGAGGTACACCACCTTATTATTATTCATGGTCTAATGGTTCGCAAAAAGCAAATATTGAAAACTTATGCGAAGACGAGTATGAATTGACTATCAGAGATAAAAATAATTGTACATTAACTAGAAATTTCACAATAATAAATCAAGATTATATTCCTGATTTATCTGTTGCTGCAAGCGATACAGTTATTTATCGTGGAGAATCAGTAAATTTACTTGCACTTTCCTCAAGTTCTGGACATTATGTATGGGATTATTCAAAGTTTTTATCTAACTTAGAAATTTCAAACCCTATTGCCACACCTGATGATACAACAATGTTTTACGTCAAATTTACAGATATGAATGGCTGTAGGATTAGAGATTCTATAAAAATTTATGTAAAAGAAGTTATTTGTGGCGATCCTTATATTTACGTTCCAAATGCGTTTACTCCAAATAATGATGGCAAAAACGACTATTTCAAACCTTACTACCCATATGGTTTAGTTACAGAAGTATTTTTTGTAGTTTATGATCGTTGGGGAAATGTTGTTTTCCAAACTGACGAAATATGGACAAAAGGTTGGGACGGAACATATAGAAGTGAAAAACTAACTAGCGATGTTTATGTTTATTTTTTACGTGCTCGCTGTTTAAATGGCGAAGAATACTCTCACAAAGGAAATGTTACCTTACTGAGATAAATTATTTTGCTAAACTTTTTCCTGTATAAGTTTCCGAAAATTGTAAATCTTCTGGTGTTCCTTCAAAAATTATTTCACCACCTTTATCGCCACCCTCAGGACCTAAATCAATTATCCAATCTGCAAATCTAATCACTTCTGGATTATGTTCCACAATAATAAGAGTATGCCCTTTGGCTCGCATTTTTTCAAAAGCTAACAAAAGTTTTCCAATATCATAAAAATGAAGTCCAGTAGTAGGTTCGTCAAAAACAAAAATTGTTGGATTTGCTTTTTCCATACTTAAAAAACTTGCAAGTTTTATTCTTTGACTCTCGCCACCACTCAAAGTATTAGAAGATTGTCCAAGCTTTACATAACCCAAACCAACATCTAAATAATTTTGTAATAAACTTGCAATTTTCTTTTCTGTAGCTTTATTTTCCGAGCCAAAAAATTCAACAGCTTCACTAATAGGCATTTCTAAAATATCATAAATATTTTTACCCTTATATTTTACTTCTAAAATATCTTCTTTAAATTTTTTTCCATTACAAGCATCGCAAATTAAATGGACATCAGCCATAAACTGCATTCCAACAGTAATTTCGCCTTCTCCAAGACAAGTTTCACAACGTCCACCAGCAACATTAAAAGAAAAGTGTGAAGCTTTATATCCATTTGCTTTAGCATGACGCTGTTCTGCAAAAAGTTTACGAATTTCATCATAAGCCTTTATGTAAGTTGCTGGATTTGAACGCGATGACTTTCCAATAGGATTTTGGTCAACATATTCTATATCGCTACAAAGTTTATAATCGCCAGCAATATTAGTATATTCTCCTGTCCTATCAGCAAAATGTCCCAACTGTTTTTTCAAAGCTGGATATAAAATTCCTTTTACTAAACTTGATTTTCCAGAACCGCTTACACCAGTTACGACAGTAATTACACCAAGAGGAAATTTGACGTTAATATTTTTTAAATTATTATGTCTGGCTCCAATAATTTCAATATAATTTCTCCACTGACTAGGTTTTTCGCGAATTGGATTTTTTAATTCTCCTTTTAAATACTTGGCAGTAAGCGTATTACTTGACTGCAACATTTTTTTCACATCTCCAGCAAAAACCACTTCACCCCCATTTTCGCCAGCATAAGGACCAATGTCGATAATATAATCAGCAGCTCTAATTATTTCTTCATCATGTTCAACAACAACAACTGTATTTCCTCTGTCGCGTAAATTTTTTAAAACTTTTATTAATCTTTGTGTATCCCGCGAATGAAGACCAATACTTGGTTCGTCTAAAACATAAAGCGATCCTACCAAACCAGAACCAAAAATTGTAGCTAAATTAATTCTTTGCGATTCACCACCCGAAAGAGTTGAAGAAAGACGATTTAATGTTAAATACGGCAATCCCACATCAAGCACAGAATCTATTCTTAAAGTAATTTCTTCAAGTAAGCGTGAAGCTGTTTCCTTTTCTACTTTTGAGAGTTTTAAATTTTTGAAAAAAACTTTTAATTCTTCAAAACTCATATCTATAAGGTCGCCAATGGAATGATTATTTATTTTTACATAAAAAGCTTCTTTTTTAAGCCTTTTGCCTTTACATTCTGTACAGTTAGTTTTCCCTCTAAATCTGGAAATCATAACCCTATATTGTATCTTATGCTTTTGAGATTCCAAAAAACTAAAAAAATCATTTATTCCATAAACCGCATCATTCCCATTCCATAAAAAATCTTTTTCTTTTTCGCTCAATTGATAATATGGACGATGAATTGGAAAATTAAATTTGCCAGCCCGTAAAATAAATTCTTTTTCCCATTGTTGCATCACATCGCCTTTCCAACAAGCAACAGCTCCTTCGTAAACCGACAAAGTTTTGTTAGGAATAACTAAATCTTCATCAATACCAAGAATTTTACCAAAGCCTTCGCAAAGCGGACATGCACCAAGAGGATTGTTAAAACTAAATAAATGCTCGTGAGGAATTTCAAATTTAATTCCATCAGCTTCAAAATGATTAGAAAATTTTGAAACTTTATTTTTGTCTTCACCTAAAATAATTACTTTACATTCATAATTTCCCTCAAAAAAAGCAGTTTGAACAGAATCAGCAATTCTTGCATACAAATCATCATTTTTACGAATAACTAAACGGTCAATTATAATATCTATTTCTTTAGAAATTCCTTTGCAATTTTCATTTAATACATCTTCAGTTTTGACAAGTTTATCGTTGCAGTAAACTCTTGCATAACCTTGTTTTTCGAGCAATGCAAGTTGTTCTGTCTTACTCATTTCTGAATTAAATTTGTAAGTAAAACTAATCAAAACTCTAGTTCCATCTTCTTGATTAACAATAAACTCGACAACATCTGCAACATTGTGCTTTTTCACTTCTTTCCCCGAAATTGGCGAAATGGTTTTTCCTATTCTTGCAAATAAAAGTTTTAAATATTCATAAATTTCTGTGCTTGTTCCAACAGTAGAGCGAGGATTTCGTGTATTTACTTTTTGTTGAATTGCAATAGCTGGCGGAATTCCATCAATAAAATCAACTTCAGGCTTGTTCATTCTACCTAAAAACTGGCGAGCATAAGATGATAAACTTTCAACATAGCGTCTTTGCCCTTCTGCAAAAATTGTATCAAAAGCTAAAGACGACTTACCAGAACCAGATAAACCTGTTATCACAACCAATTTATCGTGTGGTATTTCCACATCAATATTTTTTAAATTATTGACTCTTACGCCTCTAAGTGATATTTTATTTGTGTTTTGCATCAAAAAAATTTAAGTCCAAAGAACGGAAAAATTAAGGAATTTTAAAAATGTTTATTAGCCTCTTTTCATTCTATTTTCAAAACAAAAGCTCCCTGTTCTCTAATATCAAATAATTTATAATTTAAGTCTTTATTTTCGGCTATCCATTTTTCTGTTTTATTTTTATAATTTGATGCGTCAATTATAATTTCATCGAAATTAAAAAATTCAGCAATTTCAGATAATTTTATTTCTGGATTATTTGATAATACAATATAATCAGTATCTAACTTTTTAAATTCCTCATCGGATTTCAACATTTTAAAATTATCGTTCAAGACATAAATTCTTAAACCTGAAAAATATATAAAGTTATTTTTATAGAAAATTTCTGAATCTGAAATTGAAAGCAGATTTGTTAAAAATAAATTACTCTTGGAGCTTATATCAACATACTTTTGATGTTCCAAACCTTTTTTCAACCAATTATTTTTGGCAGTATATTCAATATTTTGTTCAAGTTCATCGTCTAAGGAAGCAAAAACTATATTTTTCTTAGCATTTACAATATTTATAACTGTGTTTTTATTCATATTATAAACGATAAAATATTTTTGCTTAGAACTTTCTATTTCTTTAAACAAGCCAATTGTAAGAAAAATTATTATAAAACTTATAGCACAAACCAAATGTCGATATAGCTTAGTTTGGAAGAAAAACAGAAAAACAAAAATTATAATTAAATACAGCAAAATTAATTGAGGTAAATTTATATAAATATCATTTGTTACCGAAAATGGCAGACTTTCTATGCCCAAAGCACAATAATTCATTGCTTTTATGACATAGACTAAAATTTTTGCAATAAAAGCAGACAAAAACGGAATAAACGAAACAGCAAAAAGCATGATAATCAACCAAATAGCAATGGTTGAAATTGGAATAAGTAAATAATTTGTTATTAAAAAATAATTTGAAAATTGATGAAAATAATACATTCCCAAAGGTGCTGTAACTATTTGAGCAGCAAGCGACACTGCCGTTAAAGACCAAATTTTATCAATTATTTTATTTTTTGGTTTTACTATTTCGTAAATAGGTTTGTAAAGCAAAATTATTCCTATTACTGCTATATATGAAAGTTGAAATCCTAAATTGAGTAAATTGTATGGATTTATTAAAAGCAAAATAAATGCAGAAGCAGCAATTGCATTTAATGAAGATGATTTATGCTTTTGTATATTTCCTAATGCAGCTACCGAGAACATAAGTGCAGCACGTGAAACCGAAGGCGACAAACCTGTTAAAAAAGCATAAGCCCAAACCAATATTATTGATAAAAATATTTTAGGAATATGCAGTTTTTTGGATTTTAAAAAAGATAAAAGAAAAGTTATTACTCCATAAACAATCCCAACATGCATTCCTGAAACTGCCAAAATATGCATTGCTCCCGACGAAGAATAAGCATGACGCAATTCATTACTTATATTATCCTGATAACCTAAAGCAAGAGCTGAAACCACAGCCAATTCGTCATCGTGTAAATTATTTGCTTTTAATAAATCTATTAGCTTAGTTCTAAATCTTGAGAACCTGTGTTGAAGTTTTATATTTTTATTTTCTTTCAAGATTTTCCATTCAGAACTACTTAAATAATCTGTACTTAAAATTAAACTATAGCTCAAATATTTTTTATAATCAAATTCCTCGGGATTGCCTTTATTTCCAATTTCTTGTAAATCAGGACTAAAAATCAATTTATCTCCAACTTTCAAACTATTTACATCTTCATTATTTTCAATGTATAAAATTGTACTTCCACTTGTTTCTAACCATTGGTCTTGACTTTTCAATGCAATTATATTTAGCTCAACTTTTGTTGAAGCTTCCATAATTTTTGGTTCTTTATTAATTACGCCAATTAAATTGCCTTGTTTATTTGAACTTAAATTTTCAACTGCTTTTTCATTAAGCGATTGAGTTAGAAACATTCCCGAAGAGATGAAAATCAAATTTATAAGAACTCCATTTATCCAAATTCTTGAAAATTTCCGTTCTATCAATGCAAATACTACAAAAGCAAGTGTAGAAACAACAAAGATTGATAAGCTAATAACTGAAGAAAAAGTAAAATTTATACTTATTATAATACCTATGATAAAAGGAATTACAATCCTAATAAATGGATTTTTGCGAAGGTTTGTTATCAATATGTCGTACATAGCTTGAGCCTACATCGACTGTTGAAACATTTTTATCAATTCCTCATCATCAATGCCTAAAAAAGAAATAGCTGCTTCAGCATCTTGAGCTAAAGGATGGTTAGGATATTGTTCAACTACAATAGAATAATATTTTTCTGCATCTTCAAAATTCTTTAAATAGTTTTCCAAAATAAAAGCCTTTAAAAAAATACAGGCTACATATTTATCATAGTTTTTATAATTATTTTCAATTTCAGTAAGATAATCAACTGCATTCTTAGCTTTATTTGTATTCATACTAATTTCAGCAGCTTTAAAAAGATATTCTGGAGCCAGACTATCTTGAGGATATTCATTAGCATAAGTTAAATACATAGATATCAACTCGTTAGCCAAATCAAGGTTAAGACTGTCTGAACTATATGTTTCCTTTTCTTTTTCTACAATTTGATTTTTTAAATCTTCATTTTTTGTATCAGATTCTGTTTTTGAACCACATGAAAACAATGTGCCAACAATAATTATCAGAATAAAAAAATATTTAATTTTCATAATATTTAGTTTTAATTAAGCGATTTTTACTTTATATGAAACTCCTACCTTGCCTTTAGCAATATTATTTAATCTTTTTTGTAGCATTTTTCGACGTATTGGGGAAATTCTATCAGTAAACACAATTCCTTGAAGATGGTCAAATTCGTGTTGTATTACAATGGCTTTATGCCCACCAAGTACTTCAGTTATTTTTTCAAAATTTTCATTAAAATATTCAACATTTAAACTTTCGCATCTATTCACATTTTCATAAATGCCTGGTATGCTTAAACAACCTTCTTCGACTGTAACTTTTTGCTCTGTATTGCATGTAATTTTTGGATTTATAAACACACGTATAAAGTCTTGAAGCTCAGGTTTATCTTTTGCTAAATTTCTTGCATCAACTACCACAAGATTGATATTTTCTCCAATTTGTGGTGCAGCCAAACCTATACCTTCGGCTTTGTACATTGTTTCAAACATGTTTTCGATAAGTTGTTTTAAATCAGGATAATCTTTAGAAATATCAACTGATTTTTTCCTTAAAACTGGATGTCCGTATAAATATATTGGTAATATCATTTCTTTTTATAATTTTCAGAATCTAAATATGATTGCAATATAATTGCAGCACTAATTTTATCTATTATTGATTTTTCTTGTCTTTGTTGTTTTTTACTACCTGCATCTATCATTGTTTGAAAAGCCATTTTTGATGTAAATCTTTCGTCAACTTCAATAAATTCATATTCTTTAAAAACTTTTTTAAGCCTATTTAAAACAGGCACAATATATTTAACCGCTTCAGATGGTTGATTGTTTAATTGTTTAGGCATTCCGACAATAATTTTTTCAACTTCGTTTTCAGCAAAATATTTTTTTAAAAACTCTTCTAACTTGTGTGTTTCTACAGTTTCTAAAGCAGATGAAATTATTCTAGCTGTATCGGTAACAGCAATACCTGTTCGCTTTCGTCCAATATCTAATGCTAGGTATCTTTTCATAATTATTGGCAAATTTAACATGAAATTTAAAAATAAACAACCAAATGTAAAAAAAACCGTCTAATTATAATGGCATTTATAAAAGATTTTGTAACTTTACAATTTATATAAAATATGTATTATGAAAAAAATTGCATTATTAACTTTATTTTTATTCTTTAGTGTGTCTTTTTTGTTTTCACAAACAGCTATTACAACACAAAGTGGAATACCTGTTGCTGTCCTAGTTCAAGACACTTTGATAAATGGTTGCGTTCAAGCTCTTAATGTTACAGCAAACAACGGTGCTTATGGATATTTTAGAAACCCTGGCAATCAATATTTTCCTTTTGAGTCAGGAATTATAATGTCAACAGGTGCTATTGCAGCTGCTGCAGGCCCTAATACATCAGGTTCATCTTCTGGTGCTTCGCCGGGTTCTGGATCCGACCCTGATTTAGCTGCTTTGGTTTCTGGAGCGAATATAAACGATGCTTGTGTAATTGAATTTGACTTTATACCAGCAAGCGATACTATTGTATTTAACTATATTTTTGGCTCTGAAGAATTTCCAGAGTACGCAAACTCAACGTATAATGACGTGTTTGGATTTTTCCTATCAGGGCCTGGTATAAATGGTCCATATTCAAATAATGCAATCAACATTGCTCTTTTGCCTAACGGTATGCCTGTAACTATAAATAATGTACATAACCATAATTATTATTACGCATATCCTAGTTCAGGAGCAACATCTGCGAGTTCTTACCATGGTGCAGTTCAGTTTGACGGTAATACTATTGTGCTAACCGCTAAAGCAGAAGTTCAAGCATGCCAAACTTATCATATTAAATTAGCTATAGGCGACCGTGGTGACTCTGCATATGACTCTGGCGTGTTTTTAGAAGCTGGTAGTTTTATATCGGGTGGCTCTGTGTCAGTTGCTAACACCGCACAACATGGAGGTGAAAATGATTTATGGGAAGGTTGTACAAACTATTATGTTATTTCTAGAGCAGAGGGAGTTGCAGTTGACCAAGATTTAACTATTGAGATGGCAATAGACCCATCAAGTACTGCTACCGAAGGTGTTGATTTTACTCCATTTCCAGAATCTATTACAATTCCTGCTGGAGAAATGACAGATACTATTTATTATTCAGCTTTTAATGATGGAATTGAAGAAGGAACAGAATCAATTATTATTGCTTTTTTCACATCTTGTCCTTGTGGAAACCAATCTATGGCAATTTATGACACAATTTGGATATACGATGCAGAATTTATAAAAGGAGGAATTCAAGATATTGAAACTGCTTTTTATTGCGGAGAAGAAGCTCCAACCACTATAACTTTAGTTGGCGAATGTAATAGAGATCCATTCATCGATTATCATTGGAGTACAGGAGAAAATACAAATTCTATTACTATATACCCACAGCTTGGAAGCACAACCTATTACCTTACAATGCTTGATGAATGTGATAATGAGGTACTTGACTCAATTACAATTCTAGTAAACGGACTAACTCTATCCAACGCAAACATTATCAACCCGAGTTGCCACAATGCTTGCGATGGAATAATTGAATTAGTTGTCGATGGTGAAGATGGTCCTTTCACATATAAATATGCTCGAGAACCTTATCATTTCTTCCCAGATTCAATCCATACTACAACAAATCCTGTACTATCTGGATTGTGCCCCGGCAATTATAGAATAGAAGTGAAAGATATGATTGGTTGCTTTAAACGCTATCAAATTGAATTACCAAATCCTCCGCCTGTTGATTTAGCACTAGGAATTGCAGAAGATGATGTAAAATCATGCGAAACTCTTGAAAGCGTTACCTTTACAGCTGTATCTAACCAACCTAACCCAATGTTCACATGGAGTACTGGAGCAACAACTCCTTCAATAACTGTAACGCCTCAAGTCGGAGAAACTACTTATTGGGTAAAAATCTTTGATGGCTGTGGTGAATATAAATATGACGAAGTAAAAGTACAATATTCTCAAATAGAAATAAGCTCTCAAACACTTGATGACACTGGCGAATGCAACGGCATAGCTACTGCTTTTGCTAATGGTGGAGTATATCCATATACTTTTTATTGGGAAAGTCCTATTGGAAATTTTGGCGAAACTCAAATTGGCTTATGCGAAGGATGGTATCAAGTTAAAGTTACTGATGCTATCGGCTGTAGCAAAATTGGAGTTGTAAATATTGCATTGGATACTGGCAATTATGTTCCACAAACATTTTATGATGACATCTTTACTGTATTCCCAAATCCTACAACAAATGAATTTACTATTGATTATAAAAAGGACGATTTCAATGATATTTCTATAAATATTACTGACATAAAAGGAAGTCTGATTTTAGAATCAAAGATGACATCTAATAAATCTGTAATAAAAAATCTTAAAGCAGGTATTTATTTTGTAAATCTTAGAGATAAAAATGGCATTATTGCTGTTCAAAGGGTTGTTGTTACAAAATAATCAGTAATTAGTATAATAGCACAAAAAAGGTCTTTAATAACATATAATTGAAGACCTTTTTCGTTTTTTTATCCAAAAATAATTGTTATTTTTGAAAAAAACGTTAATAGAAAATGGCAAAAGAAATAAAATTTAGTCTTTTATACAGAGACATGTGGCAATCGAGTGGCAAATATGTTCCACGCGTAGATCAATTAAAAAAAATAGCACCTGTAATTATTGAAATGGGTTGTTTCGACAGAATAGAAACCAATGGAGGTGCTTTTGAACAAGTTAATTTACTTTATGGTGAAAATCCTAACCAAGCGGTTAGAGAATGGACAGCTCCATTTAACAAAGCTGGAATTCAAACTCATATGTTAGAGCGAGCTTTAAATGGTTTAAGAATGTTCCCAGTACCTGCTGATGTTCGCCGTTTAATGTACAAAGTTAAAAAAGCACAAGGAGTTGATATCTGTCGTTCGTTTTGTGGTTTAAACGACCATAGAAATCTTGAACTATCTGTAAAATATGCAAAAGAAGCTGGCATGATTTCTCAAGCTGCACTTAGTATTACTCATTCCAAAATTCATACTGTTGAATATTATATGGAAATAGTAGAAAAACTAGTAGAATACGGCGCTGATGAAATTTGCTTAAAAGACATGGCTGGCATAGGGCGTCCAGTAACTTTAGGACGTTTAGTTAGCGAAATCAAAGCCTCTTTTCCAAATGTAATTGTTCAATATCATGGTCATTCTGGTCCAGGATTTTCTGTAGCTTCAATGTTAGAAGTCGCTAGAGCTGGCGCTGACTATATTGATGTTGCTATGGAACCACTTTCTTGGGGAACTTCTCACCCTGATGTGATCACTATCCAAGAAATGCTTAAAGATGCTGGATTTAAAGTTCCAAACATCAATATGAACGCATATATGAAGGCGAGAAGCTTAACTCAAGAATTTATTGACGAATGGCTTGGTTTATGGATAAATCCAAAAAATAGAGAAATGACAGCTCTACTTATTGGTTCGGGCTTGCCAGGCGGAATGATGGGATCAATGATGGCTGATTTAAAAGATGTTCATACTGGAATAAATGCCCAATTAAAAGCTCAAGGCAAAAAAGAATTAACAACCGACGAAGTTTTGGTTATGCTATTCGACGAAGTTCAATATGTATGGCCCAAATTAGGATACCCACCTTTAGTAACTCCATTTAGTCAATATGTGAAAAATATTTCTTTGATGAATGTAATGCTCATGCTTCAAGGTAAAAATAGATTTGAAATGATTGACAAAAACGCTTGGGACATGATTCAAGGTAAAGCAGGTATTTTACCAGGACCTCTTGCTCCAGAAATTATCGAAATCGCAAAAGCTCAAGGTAAAGAGTTCTACACAGGCGTACCTCAAGAAGCATATCCAGATGAGTTAGATAAATATCGTGCAGAAATGATTGAAAATGGCTGGGATTTGGGACAAGATGATGAAGAACTTTTCGAGTTTGCAATGCACGATCGTCAATATCGCGACTATAAATCAGGTTTAGCGAAAGAAAGATTCGAAGAAGAACTAAATTCTTTAAAATATAAAAAAGCTGAGAACAAATCAATAACTCCTGATGCTACAAAGGTTGAAAAGAATTTGGTAGAAATAAAATCACCTGCTAAAGGTAAAGTTTATTACGATTTGAGCGTTGAACTTGACAGAGAAATTATTAAACCTAACGATACTATTACTAAAGGTAAACGCTTGTTCTATTTAGAGTCTAACACTCATTATCAAGAAATACTTGCAGATTTTAATGGAAAATTAGCTTCTGTTTTGATTAAACAAGGTGATCTTGTTAATCAAGATGATGTGATTGCTCTTGTAGAAGTAAATTGATTAAACTGTTTTTTATCAGTTAAAATGTAAAAATTGTACGCTCATTTCGGCTACGCTCATTTCGACTACGCTCAATGAGCGTACAATCTTAAATAAATTCTGTGCAAATAAATTTTACAAATATTTTTCCTTCCTATGAGCTAATTGATTGTGGCAATGGTAAGAAATTAGAACGCTTTGGAAATATTGTTTTAATTCGACCAGAAATAACTGCATCAAACAAGCCTCATCTCTCTTATAAAGATTGGAAAGATATGGCAAATGCAGAATTTATTGAAACTTCAAAAAACTCAGGTTATTGGAATATTTTTAAAGATTTTGAAAAACCATGGCATATTGAATATAAAGATGAGCAAATATACATTAATGCTTGCTTAAACCTAACTCAATCAAAACATATTGGCATTTTTCCCGAACAAGTTTTAAATTGGATTTTTATAAAATCTATTTCTAAAAATTACCAAAATATAAAATTCCTAAATCTTTTTGGATATACAGGTTTAACGAGTGTTGCCGCTGCTCCATTTTCTAAAACCATTACTCATATAGATTCTATCAAAAAAGTTGTGGACTGGACAAAACTTAATGCTAAAAATTCGGGCTTTGACAATATAAGAGCCATTTGCGAAGACGCTCCAAAGTTTGTAGAAAGAGAAATTAAAAGAAAAAATAAATACAACGCAGTAATTCTCGACCCGCCACCAATAGGTGTAGGTGCAAATAATGAAAAATGGATATTAAACAAAATGTTGGATAAACTTCTTAAAAACATTTCAATTCTCTTAGAAGAAAAATCTTTTGTAATAATGAATTCCTACAGTCATAGCCTTAGCGAAAATGCCATAAATACAATGATTGAAGAAAATTTTCCAAATCATAAGACAACATTAAACGAAAAAATTTTTGGTCTTTCAAAATATGGAAACACTATAGACCATGGAATTTTTATTCATCTAGAAAGTTAAATCCACAATACAATATTACTAATTTTCTTGTTTTTCGTTTGTAAATCTTTCAAACTTGCAATTTTTATCAATCATATACCTATAAGTTATATGAGTTTTTGCAAGATGAGAATTTCCAAGGTATCTGTATATTCTATTTACGGCTTGGTTGTAATCGCCCACCCATGACATTTCCAATTCTGTTACTCCAGCTTCTCGTAAACCGCCAAGCATTTTTACATACAAAGCATGAGTTACTCCAATTCTTTGATAATCGGGATGTACGCCAAAAACAATTACTCTAGCTCGTTTAACCTTTTTTATTTTTGAAACTAATTTCAATGAATTAAATAAATTTAGCTTTCCTTTAAAAGGCTTAATAACTTGATTTAAGTCTGGCAAACAAACTTCCATTCCTATTGGGCGTCCATCTTTATAAACAAACCACACAAGTTTTGGATTTACAATAGGCTTCATCGCCTTAAACATTTTTTCAAATTCTTTTCTTTCAACCTTAGTATGATCTGCATGAAAATATGACCACACTTCATTAAAAACTAAAGTTACATCATCAACAAATTTATCGGTTTGTTTAAAATCTAAATGTTTAAAGTCAAAGTCGCCTGAATCTATAACCCTTTGTGCAAAATCAATATGTCGTTGAGGAAAAGGTTTTTGTAAATCGATGTGATAAGAATATTGCTCGAAATAATTTTGGAATCCGTAATTTTCGAAAAGTTCCTTATAATATTCTTTATTATATGGCATTCCATAAGCTTGTGGTATAAATCCATCAACCAATACTCCCCAGTGATTAAAATTTTCGCCAGGAACAGTATTAGCGTCAACTGCTTGCATATTTTCTGCTTTTAACCAATCAATAGCTACATCAAAAAGCATATTTGCTGCTTCTTGAGAATTGATACAATCAAAAAAACCTATTCCACCAGCTTTAATCTCGTTGGATTTAGGTTTTTTTACTGGTAAAAATGCAGAAATTCTGCCTACTGGAATTTTGTTTTTATACAAAACCCATAATTGAAAATTACATTTTTTTTCTCGTAGCTTATTTCCTGAATAGAAAAAACCAAGTACATCTCCATTCAAAGGAGCAACCCAATTTTCATCATTTTCATAAATATTTAAAGCCGCTTGAAAAAAATCTTTTTCATTTTTTTCTGTAACAATAGCAATTTCAAACATTATTTTTTATTCAAATAACTTAAAAGTCTTAAAACTTCTAAATACAACCAAATTAAAGTAACCATTAAACCAAATGCTGCAAACCATTCTGCTTCTTTAGGTGCTCCTCTTTCACAAGATTCTTGAATAAAATTAAAATCCAAAATTAAATTTAATGCAGCAATAATAATTATAAATATACTAATTCCAATTCCTATTGGACCGCCAGAGTGTAAATAAGGAATTTGTATTCCAAAAAATCCTAAAATGAAAGAGACTAAGTAAACAAGGGCTATACCGCCTGTGGCAATAATTATTCCAGAGCGAAATTTATTTGTAACTTTTATAATTCCCGATCTAAACAATACTAGCATTGCTCCCATAATTGCAAAAGTTATAAGCACAGCTTGCAAAACTATTCCTGAATAGAGATCTTCATACATCATAGAAATAGCGCCTAAGAAAAATCCTTGAGCTATAGCATAAACTGGTGCTGTAAACTTAGCAAATTTACTGGCAAAAATAGTTACCAAACCAATAACTAATCCTACTATCGCTGATACTATCATTGTTGCTGACAACAGTCCTCGATCATAAGTTGCTAATTTCCATGAAAAACTGGCAGCGATTAATAATAATAAAAACAAAATTATAGACTTGTTTAAAGTGCCTTTTATGCTCATTGTGCCTTCGCCTGACTGAGCTGCAAACGCTTTTTCTGTAAAAACAGGATTTGATGTGCTTGTAAATTTCATAACATTAAATTTTAAATTATTTTATTTTTGGGCGTTGTTGCCACAAAATCTTTTAAATAAAAAGGTTCATAATATACTAAATCGACAAATTCTTTGCCGATAAATTTTTTATAAGAAAAATCTGACATAAATTCAGCCGAAGGATAAACATCGCCAAGAAAAATAAAATTTTCTGACATTAATACAGTTTTACATTTTTCTGCTCCATTGCCACAAAATACAAGTTTTTTATCAGAAAATTCTAAAAATGATTTTTCACCAATTATTTTTGCTTCCGTTTCTGAAATTTTATTCAAATTTGAATCAAAAATCGCGGTATAAACTTCCATGCGTCTGGCATCTGTCATAGGAATTATATAATCATAAGAAAAATCTATTTTGCTTTTTGCCATAGCTGCAACAATTTGCAAACTATCAATAGCAATTAAAGGCAAATCTAAAGCTGTAGCAAATCCTTTTGCAGTACTAAGCCCAATTCTTAAACCTGTATATGAACCTGGACCTCCACTTATAGCAACAGCTTTAACGTTTTCTGGCAAAATAGAATTTTCTTTTAAAATATCTTGAATAAAACTTGCTAAAAGTTTAGAATGAGAGGCTTTTTCGCCATTCTCCAAATTAGGATTATGAATTTTTAAAAATTTAGTCTCACCATTTTGCGATAGTGAAACTGAACAAACATCAGTTGAAGTTTCGATGTTTAAAATTAAATTCATTCCAAATTATTTTTTACAAAAATATAAAATTTCTTAATTTGATAAAAATTTTGTGTTTATTCTAATTGTCTTGCAGTGGCTAAATTAATTCTTTTTCCATTATTAAATGCTACAACAAAAGCATCGTTTAAACCTAAATTTTTAATACTATTCAACTGCTCAAGAACTTCATTATACTTATCAAAACTACCGATTCTATAAACATGCAAATTATTATAATTAGTTTTATAAAGTTTTTTATTTCCTGCTAATTTCAAAAACATGTCTCTAACTATATTATTTGGCTCATTTCTAAAAGCTCCCAACTGAATATAATATTCTATCTTAGCTACTTCTTGTTGTTGCTCTGGTTCTCTTAGTTCTCTCTGCATTTCTGGACGCTCTTGTGCTTGTCCCTGTGCTTGTGCAACATGCTCTTCAGTCAAAGTAATTTCTTGTTTATTTTCAAGATTTTCGTTTGCTAATAAATTTCTGGCTTCGTATAAATAAATTTGTTTACCATTAGCATAAGCAGTTACAAAAGCGTCAGTAATTCCAAGCTGTCTAATTCTGTTTTGCTCTTGAAGTGCAATATTTAAATCATAATATTTTCCAAAAACATGGCGAACCAAACCAGGTCTATATTCATCATAAAACAAAGGTTCTAAATTATAAAGCCTTTCAGGTTCAATTCTTTCGCGATAAACTCCAACTTGAATGCAATAAAAAACATCTGTAGTTTGTGCTAATTCTGTATTAATTGTAGTTCTTGTTTCGGCAACCACAGGCTCAGGCTCAGCAGTCTTTTCAACTGTTACAAAATCTTCATCAGTTTCTATTTCAGCATTTGTTGTTGCTGTAGTGGTTCCATCTTTACTAACCAAAAGTTCTTCTTGTTTTTGAACTTGCAATTCTTGCTCTATTCTTCGAGCTTCGGCAATAGTAATGCGTTTTCCATTAAAATAAGCTACAATAAAAGCATCTTCAAATCCTGTGGCTCTAACTCTTGGAAGATTTTGCTGAGCTGTTGCCAACTGAAAATATGTGCCTGTCATAAAACGTATCAAACGAGAATTTTCTATGCGTTCGGTAAATAATGGCAATAAAGTTGGGAAATTATCTTCGCCAACCATTTCATTATAAGCAGCAAACTGAATACGATAATAAAAATCATAAGTTTCTAATTCTTGAGCAACTTCGTCAAGTTTATCTCTAACTTGTATCACTTCTTCCTCAACATTTTCCTGACTATCTGCAATCACCTCTTTTTCAGGCACATGAACTTCTTTGGGTTCTTCAGTATCGGCTTTACTTGTTTTTGTTTCAGTATTATCTGTCAAATCTTCAATCACAAGTTGCTTGTAATATGGCATCAAAACTTCTGTATTTCTATCTTGGAAACTTAAAACTTCGTTAGCTAATTCTATATTTTTAAAGCTAAGTTGTGAAAGTTTTTTAGCTTTTTCAAATTCTTCAAAAATAGTTTGGTTTTCTACTTTTGAATCAAAACTCAAAAGTTTATAATAAACAGAAATTAATTCTTCAAAATCTTGTTCAGATTGAGTTTTTAAACTATCCGAAACAGTATTTATAATTTCATCTTCTGATTTTAAATGCTCATCAAAATATTTTGTTCTTGTATTATAAGTTAATATCTCATAATTTTTGGCTGTTTCTGCATAGTCTTTTATAAGTTTAACTTGCCGTTTTTCTAGTTTGCCAATAGATTTTTGGTGCTTTTTAATTTGAGAATTATTAGAAGATTCAGATATTAACTTATTATATTCTTGAATTTGATTTTCATTATTTTTAATACTGATTTCAAGTTTCTCAAGTCTGCCTTTCAAAGAGTTTATAGTTTTTTCATCTTCATAATTATTTTGATAAGAAATCTTACTTTCAGGTTTCAGTTCATTGCTTGCAATTTCTCTTGTTTCGGGTTTAGTCAACTCAACAAAACCTTGAGATTTCAAACTTTTAGCAACTTCTGAAAGAATTAAATTTTCTGTTTCGTTTGCCTTTTCGTAAATTTCAATTAGCTCGGCGTTAGAGTAAAAATTACTATAAGAAATTACAGAATTTCTATCATCTTTATAATTTTCAATTAGTTTTTTATATTCTGAGTTGTTGATTAATTCAGGATTTATCTTTGCATAAGTTTCATTTACTTCCTCAACAAAACTTAATTTGTTTTGACTTTGCTCTATTAAGATTTTGTTTTGCTCATTTTCTAATTTTGATTTTTCTGAAATAAGTTTAGATTTTTGTTTTTGAGAATTTGTTTGCTCAATTTTATTATTCAAATCTAAAATTTTTGTTTGATTTTTGTCAATTTGGTTTTGAGTATTATTTATTTCAGTATTCTTAGACAAAAATTCTGAATCTCCTGTATTTGAACTTAAATATTGTGCAAACTCATCTAAATTATATGTTTGTTTTTCAACTTCAATATTTTCGCCAACAACAACTAAATCTCTTTCTGTATCGCTTGGCTTAATCTCTTGAGTTTGTGAACTTTCGCCTGTTTGTTCAGTTTTAGTTTCTGCTATTTCAGGCTTAGTCTCACTTGTTACAGGCTGATTTTCAACTATTTCAGCTTGAGGTTCAACTGTTTCTGGAATAGTTTCGGCTATTTCAGGCTGAGGTTCAATTATTTCAGACTTAGTCTCACTTGTTACAGGCTGATTTTCAACTATTTCAGCTTGTGGTTCAACTGTTTCTGGAATAATTTCGGCTATTTCAGGCTGAGGTTCAATTATTTCAGACTTAGTCTCACTTGTTACAGGCTGATTTTCAACTATTTCAGCTTGTGGTTCAACTGTTTCTGGAATAATTTCGGCTATTTCAGCTTGAGGTTCAACTGTTTCTGGAATAATTTCGGCTATTTCAGGCTGAGGTTCAATTATTT